>CAMPIL010000220.1 GCA_946886375.1 uncultured Phycisphaerales bacterium | reverse complement strand
AGACACGCCGCAAGCCGTCGGCTGATGTTTGCGGTCGGGTCCAGATGCGCAACAGCCGACGGCTTTCGGCGTGTCTCGAGCTGCGCGTAGCGCAGGTACCGGCTGACATGAAACGTCGCGTCCGGCAGCGGGTCGATTGGCTCGACGGAAGGCACCGGCACATTCAGCGGATCGGGCTCCAGCGTTTCCCCCGCTGTCCACACGTCGCCCGTCGATGCAATGTAATCGTTGTACCGCGGCATGCCTCGGATCGGCCGCTGAACCCAATCGCCCTTGGGGTTGCCCGCTGCATCGAGTTCCCGCAGATACACGGCCCGGCTCTGCATGAGATAGAAATACAGTTGCGGATCGTAATCAAGCGACAACTTCAACGCTTCATCGACGAGCGGTTTGCCCAGCGTCTTCACCGCGCGAGCAAAGGGCTGCTGAGGATCGTTGCTCGGCACCAGGTCCTGCGTGTATTCAGGCCGGTTGGCGATCAACTCGCGGATGAACATGCCGCCCTTGGATTGCACGCGCACGGAAATCTTGTACGCCCTCACTCCCTTCTCATTGCCGGAGAGCAATTCCCATTGCGGATCGATGTCCATGACCTGAAGGCGATAGCCGTTGTCATCGCCGGGCGTGCCTAGGCTCATGATGTTTCCCGGCAGCGCAGACATGGACATGGGCTCGACGCCGGGCGCGGAGGCGACGATTCGCCTGCGGTTCACCGGCGCGTCGCCTTCCACCTTGGTGCCAAAGTACCACACGCTTCCTGCGGCAAGAACGATGATGCCCGTGTGAATCATCCACACGCCAAGATTGATGACGTTGAACGGAATCCGACGCAGCGTGGCTACGACGAGGTTGATGCAGATCAGCGCGATCAACGTGGTGAAGGGCCACCAGTGGAACCATTCGAACTCGGTCAGTTCAAACCATCGCAACTGCCGGACGGCGACCCAGTGCGCCGGATCGAGAATGTTGGGGTGAATCGGCACGCCGGAGGAGCCGATGGCGGAATAGATGAACAGCAGCGTCAACAGCGCCACGCCCAGCCACACGCTGCTGAAGAGGTCCAGCAACAGGCGAATCGGGCCGCGCGGAGCGCTTCGAGTGCCGGTCGGCTGGGATGGGGTCGCGAAGGGAGAGGCGGTTGGTTCAGTCTGCGTCATGGCGGATTGGGTGCATCGGCGACCCGAGTGCAAAGCGGGATTTCAAACCATCGAGATTGGGATCGGCATGGGGCAGGCGAACCTTCACTCCCACCCAAACCACCGCCCCGGCCGGTCCAATGCTATTGCGCCACGCACCAAAAATCCGCACGTTGGCGGACGTGAATGTCAAGTTTTTCGACCCGCCACGGGCTGGAGACGCCTGCGCCATCGAAGTGCGGCCGCAAACCGAATCGCGCGCTATCGCGCCTTCAACTCCGCGTACCAGCGCTGCATCGACCAGCCGTCGGCCCGCAGGATCATCACAGGCACCGGTTGGCCGGTCTGCACCTGTTCGAGCAACTGACCGAGTTCATCCTTGCTGGCCAATGCGTGCCGGCCAATGGCGATGAGCAGATCGTTGCGGCGCAGCAGGCGTTCTGCCGGCCCGCCGCGTTGCACCTGCGTGATGCGCAGACCCGCCGCGTCGGGCAAGCCAAGTTCCTCGGCCTCGCGCGGGTCCAGGTCATCCACCACGATTCCCAGCCGCTCCATCGCCAGTTTCACGCCGTCGGGCGCGGGCCGCGCCTGTATCGTCATCGCCACCTGCGCCGGCTTGCCATCGCGCTCAATTTGCAATTGGACCTCCTGGTCCGGACGACAATTCATCAGCGCGATATGAAAATCAATCCCCTGCTTGATGGGATGACCGTCCACCGCCTTCAGCACGTCGCCCACTTTCACGCCTGCCTGCTGCGCCGGCGAACCGGGTGTGACCTCAGTGACCTTGGGCGAGTTCAGCGCATCAACCGAAAGGCCGCACACGATGCGATACCGTCGTTCGACATCGAGCAGGTCCGGCAGCACTTCGCGCAGTTGGTCGACCGGAATGGCGAAGCCGATGTTCTGCGCATCGCCTCGAATGGCGGAATTGACGCCAATGAGTTCGCCCAGCACGTTGAGCAGCGGCCCGCCGGAGTTGCCCGGGTTGATGCTCGCGTCAGTCTGGATCAGGCCTGAGAGTTTCATCTCCTGCGAAAAGACCAGGTCGCGATTGACCGCGCTCACCACGCCAGCGGTCACGGTGTTCTGATATCCCAGCGGGTTGCCGATGGCAATCACCGTCTCGCCGATCATCAGATCGTCGCTGCGGCCCATGGGCAAGGTGTGCAGCGGCTGGTCGGTCTTGATCTTCAGCACCGCGAGGTCGCGTTGCGTGTCGAACGCGACGACGCCGGCGTCGTACTCGCGGCCGTCGACGAACGTGGCCTTGCGGTCGGCGGTCTGCGCGATCACGTGGGCGTTGGTGACGATGTAGCCATCAGGGTGGATGACAAACCCACTGCCCACGCTGGTGCGGGTGAACTGACGGCCCTGGGGAGACCGGCGGGAACCGCCGAAGGGCGACTCGAAGAGGTCCTGAAACAGGTCGCCGATGGGATCGCGCACCGTGACGGTTTCACGGCAGGAGATATTCACCACCGCGTCGCGGGCGGCCTCGAACACCTCGACCACCGGCGATCGCCGGGCCGCCAGCCGCGATTGCTCCCGGTCGGCGGCCAGACACGAACCTGTCATTGCGAACGACAACGCCAGACACACTGAAACTCGCATGCGGCAAACTCCTCGATTTACGACCAATGCACCTTCCATTGCATTGCTTAAACGAACGAGCGGCCGAGAAATTGCAGTAACGGGCTTGGCGGGACCTGCGGCGGTCACCTCAACAGTGGCATGGTCGCGGCCTGACTTCCGTGCAGGTGTATCCGTCGCAGCCGATGCGAACCGCGGAATCGCAATTTGGCGCATTGAAATCGGTGGTCGGGATGGCGTCTTCCGCTACCGTTTGATCCATGCAAGGCCTGCCAAGTCCATCCGAAATGTACCGCGCGGTGGTCAACCGCGATTCGTCCTATGACGGGTTGTTTTTCACCGCTGTGAAAACCACGGGGATTTTCTGCCGGCCGGCGTGTGCTTCGCGCAAGCCGCGGCGGACGAGCGTGGAGTTCTTTGCCACGCCGCGCGAAGCGATTCTGGCGGGTTATCGCGCGTGCAAACGTTGCCGGCCGATGGATCTGCATCGCCAGCCGCCGGAATGGGTGAAGCGTCTGATCGGCGTCGTCGAGCGCGATCCGGCCCATCGCCTGCGGAATGACGACTTGCGCCGAATGGCGATTGACCCGGCACGCGCTAATCGTTATTTCAAAAGGAATTACAACATGACCTTCCAG
Organism: uncultured Phycisphaerales bacterium; assembly: GCA_946886375.1. The sequence goes on along the minus strand of CAMPIL010000220.1, from coordinate 3,043 downwards.
GCCTATCACCGGTCTCGCCGAATGGGCCTTGCGCTTGCGGCGGTTCGTGCGGGGCACGATGTCGCGCAAGTGGGACTTCGCCACGGCTTTGAATCGACCAGCGGTTTCCGAGATGCATTCGTGCGCACCTTCGGGAGTCCTCCTGGAAAACTGGGGAACGCAAAATTTGGGGGGTATTTGCTTTCGCGATGGATCGACACGCCCCTGGGCGCGATGCTTGCGGTGGCGAACGATGAGGGATTGTGTCTGCTTGAGTTTGTCGATCGCAGAATGCTTGAAACACAACTGGGCGTTTTGCGGCGGAGATTTGGTGAGGCGGGACAGCCGGCGGCAATCGTGCCGGGCGACAATGAACATCTTGAACGCACGGCGAGTGAGTTGAATCTCTATTTTGAGAAACGACTGGCGCGGTTTACGGTGCCGACCGTCTTGCGCGGCACGCCGTTTCAGATGAAGGCGTGGCGCCGGCTCATGGAGATTCCGCGCAGCACAACGCTTTCATACGCGCAAATGGCTCGCGATATCGGCGCTGCTGGCGGTCAGCGGGCGGTGGGCAAGGCCAATGGCGACAACCGAATCGCGATCATCGTGCCCTGCCATCGTGTGGTCCGCAGCGATGGAACCCTATGCGGCTACGGAGGCGGTTTGTGGCGGAAAAAGTGGCTGCTGGAGCATGAGCAAGCACGTGACTAGTTTTTATCCCTTCTGGCTCTGTGGTCATTTCGCAGGGTACTCATACACCCCGCGCCCCGTCTTGTCGCCCAGCCGTCCGGCGGCGACCAGTTGCCGCAGCAGCGGGCACGGGGCGTACTTCGGCAGGGCCAGTTCGCGCCACAGCACCATCATGATGTCGTGGCAGACGTCCAGGCCGATGAAATCCGCCAGGCGCAGCGGGCCCATCGGAAAATTGCAGCCGAGTTTCATGATCTCATCGATGTCCTGCGGCTGGGCGACGCCTTCCATCCACGCATAGAACGCCTCGTTGATCATCGGCATCAGCACGCGATTGGAAACAAACCCGGCACGATCATTGGCCGGGATCGGCGTCTTGCCCATGCCCTTGGCCAGGTCAATCGTCCGTTGCGTGGTCTGCGGGCTCGTCGCCAGGCCTTTGATGACCTCCACAAGTTTCATGACCGGAACTGGATTGAAGAAGTGCATGCCGATGACACGCTCGGCGTCCGGGCCGAGGCTTGAGGCAAGATCGGTGATCGAGATGGACGACGTGTTGGTCGCCAGCACGGCCGGCGCGGGAAACGTCTCGCGCATCTTGGCGAAGATTTTCTTCTTGACCTCGGCGTTTTCCGTCGCGGCTTCTATCGCCCAGTCCGCGCCGCGCGCCTCGCTCATGTCGGTGTGAAAGGTGATGCGGGCCAATGTCTCATCGGCCTGCAACTGTGACATGCGCTGCTTTTCCACGTTGCGGGCCAGCGTCTTCTTGTGGTAACTCTGCGCACGATTGAGTTGATCCTGACTCACATCGATCTGGTACACGCGAAACCCGCTGCTGGCGGCCGTCAGCGCGATGCCCGATCCCATCGTGCCCGCGCCGACCACCGCGATCGTTTTCACATCCGATTGACTGCTCACCTGTGACTCCTGGTTGAATCTTGAGCGGGCATGGTAATGCAGGCTGAAAGGTGATTCAAAACCTCAGTGACGCAACGCCGACCGGAACGATCCGTGGATAACGTAGTCCCGCAGATGGGAAGGATTCAACTCTCTTGAATCTGCGCCCTCTGCGTCATCAGTGGACTGATCTTTTCATCCACGCCTCAACGCACTTCGAGCGAGCCAACCGGGTCGGCTTGGACGGTGACTGAGGCCATCGGCCTGGCGGGCCGGCGGCGCATAGTCATGAGCGCGACCGCGCCGACCACCATGGCCCCGGCCAGCAACGTGCGACCGGAAATGGTCTCATTGCCCAGCCACCATCCCAGGAAGACTGCGACCACCGGATTGACGAAGGCGTACGTCGAAACCGCGGTTGGTGAGACGGTGCGCAACAGCCACGCATATGACGTGTAGCCGACCAGCGCACCCACGAGCACAAGGTACACAAACGCGAGGATGGACTTCATCGAAATCGCACTGACTTGAAGATGCGACCACTCGCCCAGGCCACTGGCGATGATGAGCATGACCGTGCCGCCGCCGATCATCTGCATGGCGCACGCCATGAGCATTGACGGGCCCTGATCGACTTTGCGTGAACGTAACGATCCGTACGCCCAGAAAATGCATCCGAGGAAGAGCGCGGCAACACCCCAGCGCGAAGCGGAACCAGCGTGATTGCCATTTCCCGCCAGAAGCGCGACGCCTGCAAAGCCCAGTGCCAGTCCGAGCCCGACGGTCAGCGTGGGCCGACGCCCGTCGTACAGGATCCATTCCAGCAGCACCATCCACAGCGGCATGGTTCCCACGATGAGCGCAGCAATTGCCGAGGGCACCCACTGCTCGGACCAACTCACCAATCCGTTTCCGCCGGCAAGCAGCAGCGTGCCGACAATGGCCGAAGCCCGCCACTGACGCAGCGTGGCGCGCGGTGCGCCGCTCAGCCGCAAGGTGATCCAGAGAATGGAACCTGCCGCGAGAAATCGCGCGCTGGCCATGAGAAACGGCGGCAGGCTCTCGACAGCAAAGCGAATCGCCAGATACGTTGAGCCCCACACGATGTAGATCGACGCGAAGTTGGCGATGATCGCAGACCGAGGTGCGGCGGGTTGCGATCCATCAAGACGGGGGTGGGACATGGCGGCAGGAACAATAGCGTTCCAGCCGGGTCAAGGTTCGACGATTTTGAATCGCGCAATTCGGATTGTGCGATGAGCAGCCGCTGGTGCGTAGCGAACGATAGGCGATCCCTCACGCACCCATGATCAGCGCACGGCTGATGCGCTCAGCGTCTTGACGAGAGAAGCAAGTCGATTGTGCTCACGTGGCCATCTCACGCCAAGGGCTCATCCATTCCACTTCTTCAGCGCCGGACCCACGTAATTCGCCAGCGGGCGGATGATGCGGTTGTCCTTGTGCTGTTCCATGA
>CAMPIL010000219.1 GCA_946886375.1 uncultured Phycisphaerales bacterium | reverse complement strand
GAGTTTCGGGTGCGCTAAAAGGGATTAATCGACGAGCTGGGTTTTGGGGTGGGGGGGGGGGTTGAACGAGGGCAGTTGCTGTATCGGCTGGATGCGCAGCCGTTTGAGGCCGAGCTGGCCGTGGCCCGCGCGCGGCTGGAAAATGCGCAGGCGCGCCTGGAGCGCGCCCAGCGCCAGGTGGAACGGCTGCGCCAGGCCGCCGCCGGCGGAGCCGTGGCCGCCGCGGAACTTGATCAATGGGAAACCGAGGCCCGCGTCGCCAACGCCGACGTGCAACTCGCGCAGGCCCAAGTCACCCAGGCTGAACTCGAATTGGGATACACGGAAATCCGCTCGCCCATCACCGGCGTCATCGGCCAGTCTGAACGAGATGTCGGCAGTTACGTGCAGGCCGGCGAGCAGGGTCGGCTCGCCACCGTGCAGCAGATTGATCCAATCTATGTCGAGTATTCCGTCAGCGAGCAGGAACTGCTGCGCTGGCAGCGCATGATTCGAGAGGGCCAGGTGCAGGTGCCGCCCGCCGATCAATTGCCGCTCTCGCTTGAACTTGCCGACGGCTCGCGGTTCCCGCTTCTGGGCTTCGTGAATTTCTTCGACGTGCAGATCAATCCAACCACCGGCACGGCCCAGGCGCGCGGCGAGGTTCCCAATCCTGAACACCTCCTGCGGCCGGGACAACTCGTGCGTGTTCACATCGGCGGCATTCAACGCCTGAACGTCGTGCTCGTGCCGCAGCAGGCTGTCCTGGACTCGCCCGGCGGCGCGTTTGTGTACGTCGTCAACGCCATGAACATGGCCGAGCAGCGCATTGTGCAACTGGGTGAATGGTACGGCGACGCATGGGTGATCCTGGGCGGGCTGAACGCAGGCGATCTCGTGATCGTTGATCGCCTGATCATGATTCGGCCGGGCATGCCGGTGCGCGTCGCATCGATCATTCCCCCGCCCGCGACGCAGCCCACGACGCAGCCGGCGACACAGCCGACCACGCAGCCGAGAACGCAGCCGTCAACCGCGCCGGGTGGCTCTCCGCAATGATTTCGCGATTCTTCATCGACCGGCCAGTCTTCGCAACCGTTCTGTCGCTGCTGATCGTGCTGGTTGGAGGCGTGGCGATTTTTCTGTTGCCGATAGATCGCTATCCGGAAATCGTTCCGCCCACGATTCAGATCAGCGCGAACTTCCCTGGAGCCGACGCACAGACGGTGTCCGAATCCGTCGCCGCGCCCATCGAGCAGCAACTCAGCGGCATTCCGGGGCTGATCTATTACAGTTCCACGAGTTCCAACAACGGCGCGGTGAGCATCGTCGCGACGTTCGAGATCGGCACGGACCAGGACATCGCCGCCGTCGAAGTGCAGAACCGCATCTCGCGCGCCGAGCCCCGCCTTCCGCAGGAAGTCCTCCGCCAAGGCCTCACGGTCACCAAGGCCTCGACGAACATCCTGGGCGTGCTAACGCTGCAATCGGAGAACCCCCAGCATGATGACGTATACCTGAGCAATTACGCCACCATCAGCCTCATCGACACGCTGCGCCGGGTTCCGGGCGTGGGCGACGCCGCGGTGTTCGGCACGCGCGATTACGCGATGCGCATCTGGGTGAACCCCGACCAGGTCGCGCTGCGCGGCATGACCGTCTCCGACGTGGCCCGCGCGGTGCGCGAGCAGAACGCCGTGTTTCCTGCCGGAGTCATCGCGCAGCGGCCAGTCGCCGAGGACGTTGAATTGACCGTGCCGCTCATCACGCGCGGCCGGCTCAATGAAGTTCCCGAGTATGAAGACATCATCATCCGCGCCAATCCCGATGGATCGATGCTGCGCTTGAAGGATGTCGCGCGAATCGAATTGGGCGCGCAAGCCTACGACCTATCCGGGCGGCTCAACGGCAGGCCGACCGCCCTGATCCTCGTGTACCTGCAAGCCGGCGCCAACGCGCTGCAGACCATCAGCAGCGTGCAGGCAGAAATGGATCGGCTTGCATCGGGGTTTCCTCCGGGCGTGTACTACGGCTTTCCATTTGATACCACGCAGTTCATCCGCGTGTCCATCGAGGAAGTCGTCTACACGCTGATGGAGGCGGTCGCGCTCGTGCTGGTGGTGGTTTTTGTGTTTCTCCAGTCCTGGCGCGCCACGTTGATTCCCCTGCTCGCGGTGCCGGTGTCGATCATCGGCGCCTTTGCGGGCATGCTGCTGCTGGGCTATTCGATCAACACGCTGACGCTGTTCGGGCTTGTGCTGGCCATCGGCATCGTGGTGGACGACGCGATCGTGGTGGTGGAAAACGTCGAGCGCATCATGGAGCAGGAGGGCCTCCCGCCGCGCGAAGCAACCATTCGCGCGATGGAGCAGGTCACCGGTCCGCTCATCGCGATCGTGCTGGTGCTTTCGGCCGTCTTCGTACCGGTGGCGTTTCTTGGAGGGCTCACCGGGCAGATTTACCAGCAGTTCGCAATCACCATCGCGGTGTCGGTCACGATCTCCGGCATTGTCGCGCTGACGCTCAGCCCCGCGCTGTGCCGATTGCTGCTGCGCCCATCGCACGGCCAGCCGTGGCTGATCTTTCGGTGGTTCAATCGCGGATTCGGCGCGTTGACCTCGGCGTATACCAACGGCGTTCGCCTGGCGATTCGGTACACGATCCTCACGCTGCTGGTCTTCGGCGTGTTGTGCTTTGCGGTGTATCGCCTGGCGTTCGCGCTGCCCACGGGTTTTCTGCCGCAGGAAGATCAGGGGTACGTGTTGGCAGTCTTGATCCTGCCGGACGGCGCTTCGCTGGACCGGACGGAGGCCGCCGCGCGAATGGCCGAGCAGTTTTTCTTGAACAATCCGGCGGTTGCAAGCGTGGTCACCCTCGCCGGGCTGGATATTTTGTCCGGCCGCGTCAACAGCACCAACGCTGGGGTCATGTTCGTCTCGCTCAAGCCGTTTGAGGAACGGCGAGGCCGCGACGTGAGCGCCGATGGCCTGGTGCGCGCGGCATTCGCCCATTTCAGAGACATGCGCGACGGCATGGTGCTGACGCTCAATCCCGCGCCGATTCAGGGGCTGGGCTTGCAGGCGGGGTTTGAGGTGCAACTGCAGGATCGGCGCGGCGGCTCCATTGCGGAACTTGCACAAGTCGGACAGCAGTTCATCGCGCAGGCGAGTCAGAACGCCGCGTTGATGAATGTCATCGGCACGCTTCGCATGACGCTGCCCCAGTTGTTCGTCGATCTTGACCGCGCGCGCGCGAAGATCCTGGGCGTTCCCCTGGCCGAGGTCTTCGACACTCTGCAGGCGTATTTCGGATCGCTGTATGTCAATGACTTCACCAAGTTCGGCCGCGTCTGGCGCGTGCAGTTGCAGGCCGAGTCGGAATTCCGTGATGAGCCGGAGGACCTGGACAGCATTTACGTGCGCAACGAGCGCAACGAAATGACGCCGCTGTCTGGCTTGTTGCGACCGCGATTCCAGTCCGGTCCCAACGTCGTCACGCGTTTCAATGGATTTCCCGCCATCCAGGTCACCGGCGCGCCCGTGCCGGGCGTCAGCAGCGGGCGCGCCCTGGAGATTGTTGAAGACCTTGCGCGCACGGCTCTGCCGCCGGGATACGGAATCGAATGGAGCGGCGCTTCCTACCAGGAAATCCAGGCGGGAAACCAGGCGCCGCTCGTGCTGCTGTTTGGGTTGATCGTCGTGTTCCTTGTGCTGGCGGCGCAGTACGAGAACTGGTCGCTGCCGGTCGCGGTGCTGCTTTCGGTTCCCACTGCGATCTTCGGCGCGCTGGTGGCGATCTGGCTTCGCGGTTTGGTGCAGGACATCTACTTTCAAATCGGATTGCTCACGCTCGTCGGCCTCTCAGCCAAGAACGCCATCCTGATTGTGGAGTTTGCCATCTCGCAACGGCGACAAGGCATACCGGCGGCGCAGGCCGCGGTGCAGGCGGCACGTTTGCGGTACCGGCCGATCATGATGACGTCGCTGGCGTTCATCCTCGGCGTGCTGCCGCTGGCCGTGGCCACCGGCGCGGGCGCGAACGCGCGGCATTCAATTGGCACGGGCGTCATCGGCGGCATGCTCGCCGCCACGTTCCTGGCCGTGTTCTTCGTGCCGGTGTTCTTCGTCGTGCTGAACAGACTGTTCGCCACGCGCAGCAGCGCCGCCCCGCAGAACGAAACGCCCAACACTCCCTGACCTGCGCTGGTGCTTACTCCAGCGGAAACGCCGTGGACCAGCCCGGCACGATCATCAGCGGATTGGAATACGGCGGCAGCGCGGGCAAGGCCAGCGCATCACAGGCCTGCCTTGATCCCAGTTCGCACGCCTTCTGCAGCAGGCCGCGCGCCTTCTCATCGCTCTGCCTCAGACCGATTCCTTCGCGATACATGTACGCGAGATACCACAGGCACTCGGCGTCCCCGCCTTCAGCCGCGCGCACCAGGGGTTGAATCAGCGGGCGCACATCGAACGGCGGATCGTTTCCAGAAAGGCCCAGGCGCGCCAATCCCTTGACCGCGTACAGGTCGCCGATTCCTGCGTTCTCATACAACTCGATGGCGCGCCGCCTGTCGGCTGGGCGGCCGCGCCCGTTCTCGTATGCGAACCCGGCGAGATAGCAACTACGCGAGTTTCCGCCTGCCAGGCAGTCTTTTTCGAGCAGTTCCAGCGCGCGGCCCACGTCTTCATCTGATCGCCGCTCGCGCAGGAACAGGAACTGAATGGCGACGTTCACGCAGCCGTTTTCATCATTCAATTCGCAGGCCTTGGCGAAATACTTCGCTGCGCTGCCGTGATTCTCCTTGACGATCTTGCCGTCCATGCAGATCAAACCAAGTTCGTTGTACGCCGCGCCGAAGTTGCCGTCCTCGGCCTGGCTGCCGGCGGCGATCACCAGGCTGTGTCCGGCATGCGGCTTGCCTTCGACGAACGCCTTCTTCCAGAACGGAATCGAATTGCCCGGATGCGGCCCTTCCACGAAACCGGTGACTTCAAGCGTGATGAAGAATGCAGCCCAGCAGGTCATGTGCAGCAGGTTCAGTCTCTTTGGCGGCAGCGCGGTTTCCCACGTGCGATTGATGCTGCCGATGAATCCCGATCGCATCGCGCGATCAATCATCGGCACGCAGAGATTCAGAATCGGCACCGGCAGCAGTTTGTCCCAGAACAGCGGCACGCCGTAGATGTCCAGCACGCGGAACAGGATCGCGTACCCAAGCCCGTAAAGCACGCCAAAGATGATGCGCCCCAGAGACGTGCGCGGCGATGTCGCCGGGTCAGTCACCAGCAAGTGCAGTCCAAGGAATATCGGCGCTGCGATGTTGATGTTCACAAAGAAATACACGCCGGTGATCTTCGTGTACACAATGCTGAACAGCACCAGCGTCACCGTCGCCGCCACGGTCATGAGCGTGACGTGGAACAGGTACTGCACGACCAGGCCGCCCAGGAAGATCACGATAAGCATGTGCGGCACATCAAAGAACCGCGCAATCTCCTTGCCCCAGGTGTAGTCCTCCGTCGTGCCGGTGCCGATCAGCACGAGTGCAAACAGAAACTGGCCGAACGCGGACGGATTGAAAATGTGCGTCTGCTTGCCATCGCGGTTCCACGTGATGAATTGTTTGGCAACCGTGCCGGTCGCCAGCATCAGGTACTGGTAGATGTAATAATCGTGCTTGAACCACAGCAGCAGATTCGTGCTGACGACGATGGGCATGGGTCCGAAGCCCAATCGCCACGTCCGGCCGCGCGACCAGGTCAGCAGCGCCTCCAGCACGTACACGAAGATCAACTGCGACAGGATCAGCGGCAGTTCCGGATACACGTTGGGCCAGAACCAGCCCCAATACAGCATGATGCCGAACTGCACGCACGCCTGCACCCAGTGCGACCTCACCGGAAAAAACTGAATGGCGAACGCCTGTCCGCGGCTTCTGCCCACTGCCCACAGGATCAATTCCCACGCGAACAGCGCGCCGGCCAACCCCGTGAACGTCCACACCAGTTTCGGATTGTCGCGCACCGGCGGAAACAGCACGAACCCAAGCAGCACGAACGTCAGCAGCATCGCCAGGCCGGGCCATCGCTGCCAGCCGGGGATCGCGGCGGTTGCCGCGCCGGGCGCGCTGCCGGGCGCAAGCGCTTGAGGGAGTGCGGAACTGGTCGTGTCGAGCGCGCCTGGGTTCATGTCCATTTCATCGTACCAGCATGAGATTGACCCCCAGGGTGACCCCGGCCGCATCGCCTATCGAGCAGCAGACAAGGTTGTTTCGCTTTCTCCGCCTCGCTTCGCGCTCATGCCCATGGCATGGAAGATGCTGTCGCGCGTCGCCAGATAGCCGGGTGAATCCAAGTCGCGCGGCCGGGGCAAGTCAACCACCACTTCCGTTTTGATCGTCGCCGGACGCTTGCTCATCACCATCACTCGGTC
>CAMPIL010000218.1 GCA_946886375.1 uncultured Phycisphaerales bacterium | reverse complement strand
GGCGAGTATCTGGCCGCGCTGGCCGCCGCCCTCCGCGGCGCCGGCGCGCTGGATGTCGTGCTGCTCGCCACGTCGATGAAGAAGGGGCGACCGGGCGCGCGCATCGAAGTGCTGGCGCGGCTGTTTCGGGTTGGGATGAACCTGACCGACTGGCAACAATTGAACGCCATGATCATCGCGGGCGATCTTGCCTTGGGCATGTTGCGGCTCCGCAACCCCAGTCTTCATCGCAGTGGTGGCGGATGTGACTGGGGGGATGTGGGGGACCGGTGCGGGAACGGGGACTTGGACAGGCGTGGAAATCAGACTTCCAAGGCCCCGGCCAAGCCTGCGTCGAGTGCTAGGTGCGCCAACAGCGGTTTCGCTGGTCATGATCGATTCCTCGTGCGTGAAGGTCAATGGTCTCAATTCTGGCTGGATGTTGCACGCGATGTTCCACGTGGAACGTGCAGTGGGAGGGTTGGCCGACTGAATGACTGTTGTTCCACGTGGAACACATCGCCAATCTTGTCATCGGGAAGTCAATCAATAACGCATGAACGATTTGGTCCGATAGCCAGCGGATGGATTGTCGGATGGAGTCAGAGGTCTGATGAACCGATATTTCACCCGCTGTCGTGCGCCATTGACGCAGTTCCTTTTCCAGGCAAGGAAGCCCAGAAATGTCCAAACCTCAACAGGTTCACAATATACAAGAGCCTGCGACTGTCGTCGCTGACCTGCAAGAGGAACTGGCTGTCCTTCGCGCTGAACTTGAGCATTCGCAACGGTTGTCCACGCTGGGCATACTTGCCGCCGGCATCGCGCACGAGATCAACAACATCCTCACGCCCGTGCTGGCGTACGCCCAGTTGGCCTCAAGCCATCCCCAGGATCGCCCCCTGCATGAAAAGGCGATCGAAAAGGCCATACAAGGCGTCCAGACCGCCACGCAAATCACCCAGGCCATGCTCGGATTCGCAGGTAATCCGGATCAATCCGCGATCGCCAACGTCAGCGAGACTGTGAAATTGGCCTTGGATTGCATCGGCAGGGACCCCGCCAAGGATCGCATCACTCTTGCTGTGACCATCGACCCTGACGCCTGTGTGCACATGCGGCCGCTGGCGCTGCAGCAGGTTCTCATCAATCTAATCCTCAACGCCATAGCCGTCCTGCGATCGCGTGGCGGAACCATCGCCATCTCCACGACTCCAACCGCCGATTCCAAGACCGCGCTCAGAATCACAGACAATGGACCCGGCATCCCCAAGGAAATAGCGGGGCGGTTGTTTGAGCCGTTTGTCACCCACGCAAAGGTCGCAGGTCGCATCCATTCGAGTCACGCGAAATCCGGTGGTGGTGGCAATGGTGTGGGCGGGACCGGCTTGGGGCTGGCAATCTGCCGGCAACTCATCGAGCAGGCCTCGGGCACCATCACCGCGAACTCTTCCGCAGACTCAGGCACGACTTTCACAATCGTTCTGCCGACCGCGAGACCTGCTCGATCCAAGGCGGTCTGATAACCGATTCATTCGCACGATCTTTCATAATCGCGGGAAATCGACGCGGTTTCCAGTGTGATTATCGCATTTTTGCGTAAAATGCCAAAAGTGCATCAAAACAGACGCAATCTGCGTCAATCAGAGAGAATAATGACGTCATCTGCGGCAATCGCGAGATGCATCACATCGCCGAGTTGTCCCGTGATGCGCGGGTTGACCTCGGTGGCTCGCAACTGGGTGCCATCGGTCAGCTCAATCTGGTGCTGGGCCATCTCGCCCAGATAGGTTGTCCGAACGCGCTTGCCGGTGGGGGCGTTGATGGCTGGCGAAGCGGGAGGGTGACTGACAATCTGCAGGGCTTCGGGGCGAATTGAGCAGGTCACGTTGCCGCCGGTGGGCGCGCTGGCGGTGTTGGCGGTGCTGCGCAACACGCCCGCGGAAGTTTCGAGCGTCACGGTTCCATTGGAGACCTCGGTGATCACCGCCGGCAGAAAATTTGTCTCGCCGAGAAAATCCGCAACGAAGCGCGAATTCGGCCGCTCGTACAGCAGGCGGGGGGGGCCGATTTGCGCGATCTTTCCTGCACGCAGCACCGCCATATTGTCCGCCATCGACAGCGCTTCTTTCTGATCATGCGTGACGTACACGGTGGTGATCTTGGTCTCGCTGCAGATGCGGCGAATTTCCCATCGCATCTCCAGACGAAGTTTCGCATCGAGGTTGCTCAACGGTTCATCCAGCAGAAGGACGGTTGGCTGAATCACCAGGGCCCGCGCCAGCGCGATGCGCTGCTGCTGTCCGCCTGACAGTTGGTTGGGTTTTCGCCTGGCGTACTCATCCATGTGCACCGATTTCAGCGCAGCCATCACCCGATCATTGCGCTCTGTGGCGGGCACCTTGCGCACGTTCAGGCCATACGCCACATTTTCCTCGACGGTCATGTGCGGCCACAGCGCGTAACTCTGGAACACCATTCCCGTGTTTCGCCGGTTGGGCGGCAGCAAAGTGACGTCTCTGTCGGCGAATCGAACTGAACCCGAGGTCGGCTCGATGAAGCCCGCGATCATGCGCAGCAGCGTGGTTTTGCCGCAGCCCGATGGCCCCAGCAGGAAAAACAACTCGCCGGATTCAATGGTGAGGCTCACGCCGTCCACCGCGGTGGTGGAGCCGAAGCGCTTGGTCAGGCCCTTGAGCGTGATCGCGGTCATGGCGATGAGGATAGCAACCAGCGAAGCGCCATGCGAAATGTGGCTGGCGGCGTGAATCAGCCAGTTCAGTCGCGCTATCATTAGCGTGTTTGCGCGCCTCAGGCAATTGGCCAGACGGGTTCATCGGAAAATCGCGGTGTATCGCTGCGCGCTCAAACATCCGCGCACGCCGCGTCTGGCGCGGTGGCTGCCCTGGATCGCGCTTGCGTATCTCTGCCTGCCCTTTGACATCGTGCCCGACTGGTTTCCAGTGTTGGGGCAATTGGACGATGTGGTGATTGTGTCTGCGCTTGTGCGGATGGCGTTTCGCCTGATTCCGCGCGATGTCATTGCCGAATCCCGCGCTGCCGCCGATGATCTGTCATCATCCGCCGATCGACCCAACACCGGAGCGACGACATGCCCGAGCACACTTACAAGATCATCGAACTGACAGGTTCCTCGCCGCGAAGCATGGAGGAGGCCGTCACCAACGCGATTGCCCGCGCTGCGCAGACGGTGCGCCACATGCGGTGGTTTGAAGTCGTGGAAACGCGCGGTCACATCGAAAACGACCAGATTGCGCACTGGCAGGTGACGATCAAAGCCGGATTCACGCTCGAGTGATTCGCGAGGTCTCAATTCACGCGTGGCGGGCGCATTAGTTCGCGCGCACTTCTGCGCAAGAATGAAACAGGCGCACAACCACAATGGCTCGGCAGCAATGGCGCTGCGCGCCGTTGTGTTTCGCCGTCTTCACTATTTCAAAATTTGTACAAATTTTGAAGTAGTTTGGCCGCGTGTTTTGCCCGGCTCGTCGAGGTCGTTCGGTGTGCTTCACGCGTGAGTGCCTCGCCTGGAGCGGTTTCAACGCGCAACGGCGTCCGGATCGTTCTCGCATTCTTCGGCGGGAACGCAGCCGGCGCGCACAAGGCGATGGACTCCCGCATCCAAAAAAATTGCGCAAGAATCATTCGTCGCTGAACTGCGGATTGTTGCGGTCCAGAGTGCAGCAACAGGTCGGAGTGTTACACCGCTTCCCACCGCCGCGCCAGTCTTCGCGCGACAAGCACGAACAGAATCGTCAGCCCGCCCAGCACGCAGACTTGCGGCCAGAGTCGAATCAGCGATTCGAGAAACGAATCCGTTGCCATTTCATACCAGAACACCTTCTGATATCCCTTGAGCGCCCAACCGTTGAAGGTGAGCAGGCCCGCTTTCTGCACGACTTCGGGCATGAAGATTGCGGGAATCATGCTGCCGCCCAGCGCGGACATGAGCAGGATCACGATGGTCGAGACTCCGCTGAGTTGTCCGCGGCTGCGGCAGGCGGTCGCCAGCATCATGCCGAAGCCCGCCGCCGCCGCTGCGGTGACGATCGTCATGATGGCGAACCCCGCAAGATGCTTGGGCGTGAACAGTTCAAGTTTGAAGAGGGCCGCGCCCCAGACGAACATCAACGTGACCTGCAGCGCGCCCATCCCGGCGATGAACAACCATTTCGCCAGCAGCAGTCGCGTCATGCCGATGTTGGAATTGAGCAGGCGTTCCAGCGCGCCGGACTCTTCTTCTTCAAGCAATGTGCCGCCCGCGCCCACCATGGAAAACAGCAGGAACATCACGCCGATGCCTGCCGCGGAGTAAGCGATGAGCGAACTGCGTTCTTCCTGATCGGTGGAGAACACGCTCTGGGCCTTCACTGATACCGGACCGGTGAAGCCAACGTCGCTGGATGCACCCGAAGATGTGCCGCCAGATGCTCGGCTCGCCGTCGCAGCGCGCAACTCCGGCAGCCACCGGTTCATCGCCTTGCGCTGCTGGTCAGTGAGCCCGCCGGTCGCTTCCTTTTGCTGATCGAACATTTCCAGCCCGCGCGAGATCATCAAGTCCGGCGCCGCGGTCATCGCGGCCTTCTGCATCAGCCCCATCACCATCTGCGGGGCGACTGGGTTGGACTGGTCGTAATACATTTCGGCCTCGACCGCATCGCCGCCGAAACTGCCAAACGTGGCGCCGAATCCCTTGGGGAGAATCAGCGCGACGGGATATTCACCATTGCGGACTTCATCCAGAGCCGCCTCGCGCGTCCAGTTCACGGGTGGATCGCTTTGGGCCTGCATGAAAATGCGCAGGCTGATTTCATTTTGCAGCGCCTGGACCAATCGGGCGCTGGCCTCAGTCTGGTCTTCATCGACGAGCACCACTTTCACGCGGGTGGTGCCGGAGGAACCCATGTTGCTGTAGATGAACGCGAAGACTGAAAAGAAGATCACCGGCAGCACGAACGTCAATCCCAGCGCGACGCGGTCGCGCTTCAGGTTCAGCCAGTTGATGTGCAGGATCATCTTGATCATGGGCGGAAGTCCGCAGGCATCGCGCTATTCGCGCAGGTCCCGGCCGGTCAGGTTGATGAACACCGCGTGCAGACTTGGGCCTTGGATGTTCACATCCAGGATCGTGCTGTCCAGCGCCTGAATCCGCCCCAGCAGCGGCGGCAGTTCAGTCGCCACGTCTTCAATGCTGCACCACAGCGTCGAACCATCCTGGGCCAAACCGTCGACAAGTTCAGCCGACGGCAGCGGCTGGTCCAGCGTGATGGCCACGCGCTTGCCCCGGCCGATGGTGCGATTCACAAGTTGATCGAACGTTCCCTCCGCGATCGATCTGCCGTGATCGATGATGTTGACGCGATCGCAAATCTGCTGCGCTTCATCGAGTTGGTGCGTGGTCAGGAGCAGCGATGCGCCTGCATCGCGCAGCGCGGCCAGCATTTCCCAGATGCGCTGGCGGCTTTGCGGATCCACGCCAACTGTGGGTTCATCGAGCAACACCACGTCGGGTTGATGCAAGACGCCGCAGGCAATGTTGAGCCGGCGCTTCATCCCGCCGGAAAATGTTTTTGTCAGCGCATCAGCGCGATCGGCCAGGCCGGTCCAGTCCAAAGCCCAG
Source organism: uncultured Phycisphaerales bacterium (assembly GCA_946886375.1). Next base: position 792 of record CAMPIL010000218.1, on the reverse strand, counting down.
CGCACGCGGTCGTTCAGTTCGCGGCCATCAACGCCGTGCAATTTTCCGAATGCGCAAAGATTTTCCCTGGCCGTGAGCAACGGATACAGCGCGATGTCCTGCGGCACGATGCCCAGTCTGCTGCGGGCGGCGGCGTTGGAGGCCGCGTCGCCGTTGAGCGATTGTCCGAGCAGTTGAATCGTGCCTCGGTCGAGTTTCACTCGGCCGGCGATCGCGCGTATGAGCGTGGTCTTGCCAGCCCCGTTAGGACCAAGCAGCGCAAGCCACTCGCCCTTGAGCAGGGTGAGCCCCGCTCCCGAGAGCGCCATGGTCTTGCCGTAGGCCTTATGCGCATCGTTCACGCTCAGGACTGTGGACATGGGCGGAATTGTACTCGAAGGCAAAAGAGGCGCATAAGGTCCGAGAAACTGGCCTTGGGCGAAGGTTTCGGCGTCTGCCGGTGAATCCACCCGGGAAAAATTCCGATTTGAACAGTGACCTAGCCGCTGGCCTTGTCTTTAGGCTAAAATCATCTTCAAGTCAGGGTATGCACGTCACATCTCTGCTCGGTTCGGCTGTGTATGGCCAATCGGAACGGTTTGACGGAAAGGAAAGGGCCATAACATGGCTGCTGGAACTGTTGCAAAGTTTTTCGATGAAAAGGGTTACGGCTTTATCACCCCCGATGGCGGCGGCAAGGACATCTTCGTCCACCACGTGGACATCAAGATGGTCGACATCTACGTGCCCAAGACACATGCTGATGTGTCGTATGACGTCTGCAGCTAGGTCAAGGGGCGGGTGGCGGCCCGG
>CAMPIL010000217.1 GCA_946886375.1 uncultured Phycisphaerales bacterium | reverse complement strand
TGCGCTCATCTGCTGGCGACATCTGGTCGGCTCACTTTGTTAGACGCTCTTAGAGGAACAATGCTATCGCGCCTGGGCTGGATTAGCGATGGGAAAGGCGGCGATCTGGCGATCTGCCGATTGGAACCGATTGCAGGATCGCCGAATGACTCATCTCCCTCGCCGGCTGGACGACTTCTTTTTCTTGCCGCCGCTCTTGGTGCGGCCTTCCTCGCGGCGTCGCTTGTTCACGGTGGCGGCGGCAATCTGCTTGGCGCGGCGGCTGGACCGGCCACGCTTGGCGCTGGATTCCTTGATGTGTTCATACTGCCGCTCGTCCTTGCTGCTCCAGGCCTTGGGCATGATGACGCTCCTGCAATGGGGATCGGAATGGTCTTCGCAGAAGTATTCCCCGCGCGCGGCGTCCCGTGCACGCGCATATGCCTGAATGGGCTCAAATTCCGATCGCGCAGCACACGCCGACGCTGCCGTGTCAGCGCGTCAGCGGCAGCGCGACGGACTTGGTGAGATCAGCCGTGGGCTGGGCGATCAGGTCGTACCCCGCCGAATCAACGATCGTGCATCGCACCAATTCGCCCGGCGAAAGCGGTCGCGGGCTGTTGATGTACGTCACCGAATCGACCTGCGGCGCCTGGTGATAGCACCGGCCAAGGTAGCGATCAGGCGCGTCGCCTGCGGCCCTGGATTCGATCAACACGTCGAATTCGCACCGCTGCTGGGCGACGTACGCCGCGTTTTCAAAAGCAATGGACTGCTGCGCCAGCATGAGTTCCGCTTCGCGCTGCTGCTTGATCTCCTCCGGCACGTGCAGGGCGGGATCTTCATCCATCGTGCCCGCGGGAGTGCCGTCCTCACGGCTGTAGCGGAAGACGCCCATCATGTCGAAACCGAAATCTTCGACAAACTCCAGCAATTCTTCGTGATCGGCCTTGGTTTCGCCGGGAAAACCCGTGATGAACGTCGTGCGGATGGCGAGTCCCGGAATGCGTTCGCGCAACTTGTGAAGCAGTTGCTCCTGCTGCTTGCGCGTGATGTGCCGGCGCATGGCGGTGAGCATGCGGTCGGACATGTGCTGCAGCGGAATGTCGATGTACTTGACGATGTTGGGCAGCCGGGCGATCGCGTCGATCATTTCATCGGTGAAGTTCGAGGGATAGACGTACATCAGCCGCATCCACCCGCCGCCGCGTTCTTGGGCCACGCCGTCGAGGGATTCGAGCAGCGCAATGAGATCGCCGCTGCGTTCGGCTGCGCTGCCGTTGTTTCCGTAGATGTCGTAGCCGTAACTGGTCGTGTCCTGTCCGATGAGGTTGAGTTCAACCGCGCCTTGGCCCATGAGTTGGCGGGCCTCGCTGACGATTCGATCCAGCGGCTTGGAGCGCATCTTGCCTCGGATGGAAGGGATCGTGCAGAACGCGCAGCGCTGATTGCAGCCTTCGCTCACGCGCAGGTAGGCCCAATGCTGTGGCGTCAGTCGATAGCGCTGGGAATCGTCCTCGAAATATCCCACGCCCTTTCCGTCGGCTCCGTTGACGGTGAGGCCGATGGTTTTCAGGCCGCGAGTTTTCGCGGCCTGCAGCGCGTTGGCGGCGATCCAGTATTTGGGAAGTTCAGACCCGCCGGCTGGTTCATTGTGCCCAGCCGCGCCCGTGACCGCTTCGACAACGTGATCGCGATCGAACACGCCGATCATCGCATCAATCCCCGGCACCCATTCCAGCATTTTCGCGCGGTGCCGCTGCACCAGACACCCGGCGACGATGACACGCTTGAGTTCGCCTGCGTTCTTGCGGTCCACGGCTTCGCGGATGACGTCGAGTGATTCTTCCTTGGACGCTTCGAGAAAACCGCAGGTGTTGATGACGATGGCGTCCGCCGGCTGGTCGGAATCGACCAGTTTCATGCCGCTGCCCGCGAGCGTGCCGAGCATTTTTTCCGAATCGACAAGATTCTTCGGACAGCCGAGGCTGATGAAGGCAACGCTGTGAACGGGATGGTCGGGCGGATGAGACATGCACACGACGCCGGCTGACCGGACGCAGGAGATTCGAAGGCGTTCATCATAGCGGGCACACAGGGGCTGCGACCGGCTATTCGACGTTGCCGCGTGCCGATCGCCGTGATGGCGGCCACGTCGATTTATGCACGCATGCGTGCAACCACTTGGCGGACTGCGGCCGTTGCTCGTCGCGCCAGAGTGGTTGGGCGGCAGTGGCGTGGGGTGATTTCGTTTTTAAGCAAAAACGCAACTATGGTCCTGCGGCTACCGACGTTGCTTCACTTGCGCACGTATCGCCCCCGCGTCGCCAACGCGCGATAGCCGTTCAGCCTGGGCGATCTGCCCCATACAGGTTGTTCGTGCGGATGTAATCCAGCACCGCGGGGTCCAGTCGCTCGCGGAGCAGGTCTTCGTTTCCGCCGCTCTGCAACAGATCGCGTATCTCCGTTGCATTGAGATCCAGCATCGGCAGGCGCAGCGTCCACTTCTTCCAGGAATCGGCTTCCACCTTGGAATACTTCTGATCGAGCGCAGCGTGAAACGATTTCTCATCCCAAGGCGGACGCAGCATCACCGCGGGCGTGGCGAGGGTGAGGATCTGCTGCCAATCCTTCCAGCGATGAAAATCCAGGGCCTGATCGCAACCGATGAGCAGGCGAAAAGCGGGCGGGATATCCTCGTCGCCGGGTGATTCGGGTGGAGCGGCCTTCTGCACCGCCACGTGGCCACCGCCTTGCGCGGCACGCGCAGGCGCGCGCGAACGCGCACTCGCCGGGGCCTGCCTGCTTGCCGAACTGCGCGGCGAGTACTCCGCATGCAATGCGCGCAGCGTGTCAATCATGTAACTGGGGCCGGGACGATCCAGTTCAACCGTGCTGATGCGCGCGCCGGGAACATCGGCAGTCGCCAGCAGCAGCATCGCCAGTCGATCCTGGTTGGACGCCACGGGATGTTGGGATTTCAGCGGGTTGATCGCGGCGGGCACGTACAGGATCACATCGCAATTCGATTGCCTTGCCGCCTGCGCGGGAAGTATGGCGTGCGCCAAGTGCGGCGGATCGAACGTTCCGCCGAACACCAGGATGCAATGGGGAGATGAGGGCGTAAGGTCGGCCACGGCAAAAGCATACGACATAACCATGCCTTGGGACGCATGAAATATTGCCGGTGTGCAGACCGACTGTCGAAACAGTCCGGTCAGGCCCTCCGCACGCGCGATCATGCTTGCCTGGGCAACCTATATCGCCTGCTCGCCTGCGTTTGGCGATGGCAAGTCACACGGGGTATACCGGCATATTGTCGATCAATCGCACCGCCCCCAGACGGACAGCGATCAGCGCTCGCGCGGGCGAAGAAAACGAGCGAATCGGCATCAGCGTTTCCGAATCACGAACCACCGCGTAGTCAATGGCAAGTTCGTGCTCGTGGAGCGCCTGGCTCATCATGCGCTCTCGCGATTCAATGGAATCGGCATCCGCGGTCTTCCGCTGCGCGGCCTGAAGCGCGCGGAACAAACCAAGCGCGCGATCGCGTTCGCGCGGTTTGAGGTACGCGTTGCGGCTGCTCATCGCCAGACCGTCCGGCTCGCGCACCGTGGGATGGGCGATGATCCGCAAGTCCGGCCAGCGATCGCCTTCCTGCGCGACCATCGCTTTGATCACGAGCAGTTGCTGGTAGTCCTTTTCGCCAAAGATCGCAGTCCTGGGCTGCACTAGGTCGAACAAGCGCGCCACGACCTGGCACACGCCCGCAAAGTGCGTGGGCCGCTGGGCGTCCTCCAATCGCGGCTGGGTCGCCAATGCCGGAAGCGACGGCACGGGAATCGGATCGCCGGTTGGATACACAGTCTCCACATTCGGTGCGAAAATGATCTGCGCGCCGGCTGATTTCGCGGCCTGGGCGTCGGCTTCCAGTATGCGCGGGTAGCGGGTGTAATCCTCATTCGGGCCGAACTGCGTGGGATTGACGAACACGCTGACCACCACCGGGTTGACGGCGGAAGACTCCTGCACAGCCCGCCGGACCAGCGCAAGGTGCCCGGCGTGCAGTGCGCCCATCGTGGGCACGAACGCCGGCCGGCTGCCGCGAAGGGCTGAACCCAGTTCCTCAATGCTGCGGATGATCGGCATGCAGCGGAAGAATCCTTGCCGCCGGGCGATTGGTCAAGCGGCGATCGAATGCCCTCGTCCCAGTGCCCTCCTATAATGCCCGGGCGGCGGATGCTCCGGCTTCAGTTACCTGCTCGATCTGACCGAAACGCAGAAGGAAACCGATGAAGTGTGGGAATTCACCTTCCCCGTGACGGCGCGCAAGAGCGAGGCGGTTTCCACGGCCAAGGCCGGCGGAACAGACAGCGGCGCGGTGGCTGTGGCCGAGGCCGGTCCCACTTTCACGCTGCGGGTGATCTGCGACCCAAAGAGTTACCTGTACCTCAACGGCACGGTGATCGACTTCAAGGACGAGATCATGGGCCGCGGGTTTGTCTTCAACAATCCCAACGCGACCAGTTCCTGCGGCTGCGGCTCGAGTTTCAGCGCGTAATCACCGCTTGCAGGACAAACAACCTTCAAGACCCGTGGATGCAAATCCTCGGGTTTTTCGTTGCGCAATCGACCTCGTGCATCTGGTTCGCGCGCGAAACTGATTCGCTTGTCCCTCAAGCGCGGCTCCTATGATTTTTCATGCTGTTTCGCGATCGCCAAGACGCCGGGCGTCAACTTGCCGCGAGGTTGATGCATCTGCGGGACTTGCAGCCCCCGCCGGTCGTGCTCGGTCTGCCCCGTGGCGGCGTGGTAGTGGCGGCCGAGATCGCCCGAGCGCTGAATGCACCGTTGGATGTGCTCGTCGTTCGCAAACTCGGCGCGCCGCATCAGCCTGAACTGGCGATCGGCGCAGTGACGGATGGCGAAGCGCCGCAGTATGTGCTCAACAAGGACCTAGTCCAGGCGCTGGACGTTGATGAAGAGTTTCTGAAGTACGAAATCGCGCAGCAGTTTCGCGAGGTCAAGCGGCGGCAGGACCTGTATCGGCATGGGCGGCCGGCCGTGCCGGTCGAAGGGCGCACAGTCATCGTGGTTGATGACGGCATCGCGACGGGCGCCACCGTTCGCGCGGGAATCGCCGCTTTGCGAAACAAGAATCCGCAGCGGATCATCCTTGCCGTGCCCGTGGCCGCGGCCGATTCACTCGCGGTGCTTGCTGAGGAAGTGGATGAAGTGGTGTGTCTCGCTGCGCCGCAGAATTTCGTAGCCGTTGGCCGGTTCTACGACAACTTTGATCAGACCACTGATGAAGAAGTCATCGAGTTGCTGGATGAGGCGGCTGCCACGCGAACCGGTCGCTGAACGGTTGAATGTTCACGAGCGTGTCGCGTCGTACTTCCGTACTATGAGCGTGTCATTCTGCCCGCCGAAGCCGAAGGAATTGGACAGGCAGGTGTCCACCTTCGCCGGCCGCGAATGGTTCGCCACGTAATCAAGATCAAGGTCCGGATCAGGTTCGTTCAGGTTGATCGTGGGCGGCAGCACACCGTTCTGGATCGTGAGCACGCAGGTGATGAGTTCCACGGCGCCCGCGGCGGCGATGAGGTGCCCCATCATGCTCTTGATGGAACTCATGGGAATTTTCTTCGCGTTGTCGCCAAAGACTGTTTTGACGGCGAGCGTTTCCAGCGAATCGTTTTCCTTCGTGCCCGTGCCGTGCGCGGAGATGTACTGGATGTGAGGCCGGCCGGTTGAATCCAGTGTATGCGGGTCGATGTCCGCTTCGCGCAGCGCGGCGCGAATGGCGTTCGCAGGACCCCGGGCCTGCGGCTCCATGTCGGTGATGCGGAAGGCGTCGGCGGTCGAGCCATACCCGAGAATTTCCGCCTGCGGCGTCGCGCCGCGTGCCAGCGCGTGCTCCAGCGTTTCGAGAATGACGATTCCAGAACCCTCGCCCATCACAAAGCCGTCGCGCGTGCGATCAAACGGACGCGAGGCGTGCCGCGGGTCTTCGTTGCGGCGCGAGAGCGCAGTCAGACGATTGAAGCCCGTGACGCCCAGGACGTGCAGCATGGTGTGCGTGCCGCCGGAGATCATGACGTCGGCCTCGCCGCGGCGGAGAATGCTGACGGCTTCTCCCACGGCTTGCGTTGAGGCGGCGCATGCGGTGAGACAGTTGTACGCCGGCCCGCGGACGCCGAACTCGCGGGCGATGTGGCTCACCGGCATGTTGGGTTCCTGCTCCACTTCTCGCCACTGGTGCATGAACTCGAACGCCGCGTCAGCCCATTTGCGTGCATCCACGCGATTGGCCTGCTCATCCCAACCAGCGATGTTGGTGCGCACGTAGTTCTCGAAATCCAGCACGCCCTCGCCCGCGCCCAGGTAGATGCCGACGCGGCGCTTGTCGATCTTGCCGGCGGAGGACAGACACGCC
>CAMPIL010000216.1 GCA_946886375.1 uncultured Phycisphaerales bacterium | reverse complement strand
GGTCACAGGAGTTGAACAAAATGCAGACGACTGACCTCGCCGCGAAACAGGAGCGTGCATCTGATCTTGTGAGCACGGTGTCCAAGTTGCAGAGCGAACTTGCGCAATTGCAGAAGGCGCTGTCGGAGAATCCCGTCGAACTGCAATCCTCGCAACATTCCAACCAGCGGCTGGCCGATCTGACCCATCTGGCCGCCTCCAGCGAACTCAACGTCTTTGAATTGCACACCGGCGAGACGCAAGCCGCAAGTCGTTATGAGATCATTCCAATCGTGCTCTCCGGAACCGGCACGTTTCAATCGTGCACGAAGTTCCTGCACGTGCTCCGCGAGCAGTTTCCCGACACGGGCGTGGTCAGCGTGGACCTTTCCGATAATCCCGGCGATCCGACGGTCAAGACCAGTTTCAAGTTCAACTTGTCCTGGTATGCGGCCCCGGCCCTGAGTTCCGCGCACAAATAATCGGCTTTTCGTTTGCCTTGCGCCGGCGCGAATTGTCTATTCGGGGCGACATGAAATTGTCTCGGCAGCACAAGATCTTCGGCGGCATTCTCGGCGTGGCGGTTCTGGGCCTTATCGCTGATCGTGCGTTGATTCAGCCCAATCAGGCGGTTGCTGACGATCTGGCTGATGAATTCGCGGCGCCTCAGGGCGAAGAGAATGGCGAATCCGGGTTCATTGCCGGGGCCAGTTTCAAAACCGAGTCCATTGCGGTGCGCCTGAATCGTCTGGCCGAGAAGACTCAGGCCAATCCACTGGAAGTCCGCGACGTGTTTGCGCCGTCGTGGGCGGCGGACATTCTCGATCCCGTCGCTGACTCCGTGGTTGAACCAACAACTCCCGAGATTCCATTTGACAAGAGGCATCGTCTCACCGCTGTCATGGGCGCTGGCGGCGGCGGGTCCGCAATTGTCGATGGCAAGTGTCTGCGGATCGGTCAAGCACTGGACGGCATGACGCTGGTCTCAGTCGGCGATCGCGTGGCGACCTTTGAGTCGCCGCATGCAAAGGTCACGCTGACCGTGGAACAAACCCCTGGAGGAGCGGGATCGCCCGCCGTGTCAATCAGCGTCAATCCGGACGCGCAGACGCACGCAAATCCTGCCGAGACGGCCGACCGATAACTCGCCGTCTGGCGCCGACCCGTGAATTTACGGTGAAGTTTACTCCCCGCTTCGTCGATCAAATCTGTTGAACGTGGAACTCACCTGACACTTTGAGTGATTGAGAAATCGGAGGACCGTGATGCAAAGGTTGAACGCCAAGATGCGACGTGGTTTCAGTTTGATCGAGCTTGTGATTGTGGTGGTGATCATTGCGATCATCGGCGCGATTGCGATTCCCCGCATGAGCCGCGGCGCGGCTGGCGCGGCAGATTCAGCGCTCGTCGGCACCCTTTCGGTGCTGCGCGGCGCACTGGACCTCTATCAAACTGAGCACGGCGGCGCGTACCCCACCGCAGCCAACGTCGAAGCGGCCTTGACTTCGTATACCGATGAAGCGGGCAACACCAACGCGAGCAAGACGGCGGTGTTTGTGTACGGACCGTACTTGCGCAAGTTGCCGCCGCTGCCGGTGGGAGCCAAGAAGGGCAAGTTGAACATCGCCGCCGCTGACGGCGCGTCCGTCGGCTGGATCTATGACGCTGCGTCGGGCAACATCGCCGCGAACTGCGCGGCTGGCGAAGCAGATGCCCGCGGCGTGGACTACAAGGACTATTGAGCAACGCGGCTCGACGTGAGTCAACGTTCGATGCACACAGCCGCTTGACTCCGCCAGCGGACCACCAATGCCCGCCCGGCGCCTGAATGGCGCCCGGCGGGCTTGGAGGCGTATGGAGGGCACGCAATGACCGGGCGCATCGCTCATCCACCCGACAATCCGCGGACTACCGCACGGCATCGGCGCGGATTGAGCCTGTTTGAACTCGGAATGACGCTCGCGATCATGGGTGTGATCGCCGCGATCGCCATGCCCAGGTACGCCGGCGCAATTTCACGGTACCGTGTTGACCTGGCGGCCCGCCGCATCGCCGCCGACCTCGCGATGGCTCAGAATCGCGCCCGCGTCACCGGCTCGACGCGCACCGTGACATTCACCCCGAAGACCGCCACTTATGTCCTTGCCTCAGTGGCCGATTTCAAGACGGTCGGCTCCGATTACACCGTCAAACTCTCTGAAAGCCCGTATCAGGCCGCGATCAATTCAGTTGATCTTGGCTCTGATGGAGTGATTGTTTTCAACGGCTATGGATATCCCGACAGCGGCGGCAGCATTGTTGTCTCCAGCGGATCGAATCAGAAGACTGTCGCTGTGAACGCGACAACCGGAGGCGTCACAATCCAATGACGACGCTCCCCCGCCATTCAGCGATGCGCAGTTCTCATCGCGCGATGACCCTGTTGGAATTGACCATCAGCCTCACGATTCTCGCGATGGTCATGCTGGCGGCGCAATCGGCGCTGATGGTGTCGGCCAAGGCCATTCCCGATGGGCGCAGCAACGCATCGCGGCAGGTGGCCACCTCCAATGCCTTGGACATGCTGGCGAGCGAACTCAATACGCCACTGCCGTCACGACCATGACTTCCACGCAGGTCGTGTTTACAGTGCCTGATCGCAGCGGCGATGGACAGCCCGAGACGATTGGCTATGCCTGGTCGGGAACGGCCGGTGCGCCTCTGACCCGGACACTCAACAACGGCTCGGCAATCAATGTCGCAGACAGCGTGCAACAGTTTCAGTTGACATTCGACAAGCGGGCCGTCGCGTTGCCTACGACGTATAGCGAGGGCTCCGAAACACTCCTGGCAGGTCATGAGAGTTCAAGCGGTCTTCAGGATGCGGCTGTGACCAGTTCCAACTGGCGTGCGCAGATCATTACCGCGAGCCTGCCGGCCAATGCAGTGAGTTGGCGCGTCACGCGGATGTGGTTGCGAGTGCGAAAGAAAAGTTCCTCCGACGGGGAAACCCGCATTCAACTGCGGCCGGCCATGGCCGGTGTGCCCAGCACGTCGGTGATCGATGAAGCAACGCTCCTTGAGAATACGCTCACCTCGAATTACGTCTGGCGCGAATTCAATTTCGCCAACGCCGGAGGCTTGGGCCCGAACGCAACGCTGTGCATTGTGCTGAAGTGGATCAGCAACTCGGAATCCTGCGAAACGGAATACCGCAATTACCTGCTGGGCCTGGGCGCGCCGACCAACACCATGCTCAACGGAAACGATTCCGGCTGGAACACCACCAACAGCGCGCTGCAATACTACGTCGCGGGCACCGCCACAACAGCCAATCCCATTTCGTACGCCTATTACCTCACGAACGTCCGTTGCACGATGCGCACCTCGGCACAAACCAGCGCGGGCGTGAGAACATCGATCCGCATCCTCAATGAACCGCAGGTGGCCGGTCCATGAAACGCGAGGCGATTCATCAGGCTACGACCCGGCGCGGTCTGTCGCTGATCGAGGCGATGATCGCCTCGCTAATCGTGGCGACCGTTCTTGCGGCGGCGCTTCAGACTGCCGGGATGTCCGCCCGAATCCAAGCGCAGCAAGCCAACCGCGCCACGGCACGCATGCTGGCTCGGGCGCTCATGGCCGACATCATGCCCCTGGCGTATAAGGAAGCGGGAAGCGCGATCATCGGACGCGAGACTGGCGAGACCGTTTCATCCAAGGTGAATTACGATGACGTTGACGACTTTCACCGCTGGTCAGAATCCCCGCCACAGGAGCGCGACGGGACCGCCATGGCTGGCATGGGCGCATACCAGCGGACCGTGGCCGTTGAATGGGTGAACCTGGCGAATCTGACCCAAACCTCCGTCTCCGACACTGGCGCCAAGCGAATCACCGTCACCGTGAAGCGCAACAATTTGCCGCTGGCGACCAGCGTGTTCGTGCGCACCTCCGCTCCGTGAAAGATTCACCATGCGCACCAGGGCCATTCCAAGCAGATCGCGTCGCGGGACCGTGTACGTGTTCGTGCTGGCGCTGGCGATGATCGTGCTGACCATTGCCGTGGGATCGATTTCGATCGTCCGTGCGCAGTCACGCACCACCACCGATCAGTCCGATGCCGGCGAGGCACAGCATTACGCGCTCTCGGCGATCGAACTTGGCCGCTTGATGATCGCCAACGACGCCAACTGGCGCACCACAAGGAGCAACGGCAACTGGTTCACCAAGCAGACGATCGGGCAGGGATCGTGCACGCTGAACGTTGTCAATCCCAATGGGGCGCTGAACAATTCGGCGTTTGATCCCATCGTCATGACGGGGACCGGGTTCAAGGGAAACGCCTCGCACACGGTCAAGACCACGCTATTGCCTTCGGCCCAACCGGTAACGTGCCTGAAGTCGGCTGTCTTTGCCAACCAGAACGCAAGTTTCTCCTCGGCGACCGTGCAGAGCAACACCGTCATCGCGTCCAATGCGTCAGTCAGCGCCACGTCGAGCCTCATCACCGCAGCGGTTGAGGCTGCGGGTTCTATTACAGGCGGAAATTTTCTGGGGCTGAATTCGGGCTCGCAGCCGCCGCGCAGCGTTCCCGATTCCACCGTCTTCGATTGGTACATCGCCAACGGCGCATCCGTCAACTTCAACAACATTCCCAAGTTGGGCGGCATCGCGACCATTGACCGCAGGGTGTTCAGCCCGGCGAACAATCCCTTTCCGGGATCCACAAACGCCCAAGGACTCTACGTGATCAACTGCGCCGGGAGCCAGATCATCATTCAGAATTCCCGCATTTATGGAACCCTGGTGGTGTTGAATGCAGGCGCCAACTCGGTCATTCAGGGCGCAATGGTTTGCTCGCCGTTTGTTGCGAACTATCCCACGCTGCTGGTGCAGGGCAACTTCAAGATTTCCATCACCGGCTCGTTGGTGGAATCAGGCACACCCAGCGTCAATTTCAATCCTGCCGGTGCTCCGTACAACGGTGCGACCGACTCGGACACGACGGACTCCTATACAACGGAATTGCAGGGCCTTGTCTACATCAGCGGTTCGCTCTCCACCACCACCAACCTTGTTGTCAACGGCGTGTTGGTCTGCGGCGGCACGCTTTCCACGTCATCCAACCTGACCACCACCTACAGCAACGTGTTCGCGAACAACCCGCCGCCGGGATTCGGGCAGGCGCCCAAACTGTTGCCGATGTCGGGGACGTGGCTGCAGTCGGTGAACTGACCGCAATTCAGCACATGAAATGAGTTCAGGCGGCTTTTCGTTCGCCTTCTCGCTGATGGTTCAGCATGGCGTCGAAGGGGGCGAAGTCGAGCGTGAGGAAGACTCGGGCGAGGCCGGGGTCAAACTGCAGCCCGGCGCACCTGTTGATTTCCTCGAACACGTGCGGCCGCGAGATCGCCGGACGATAGGCGCGATTGGAACTCATCGCGTCAAAGGCGTCGGCCAGCGCGAGCACGCGGGCGACCATGGGAATCTCCTCGCCGCACAGCCCAGCCGGATAGCCGCGGCCGTCCCATCGCTCGTGATGGTGCAGCACACCCGGCAGCATTGGCGCAAGGGTTGGAATGTCCTTGAGGATTTCATAGCCGATGCGCGGATGCCGCTTGATCATCTCGAACTCCGCATCGGTCAACCGCGCCGGTTTGCAGAGCACTGTTTCCGGGACGCCGATCTTGCCGACGTCGTGCACCAGGCCGGCGATGTGATACTGCTCGGCGATCGTCTTTTCGAAGCCGAGTTTCATCGCCATCTGCTTGGCGAGCAGCGCCACGCGTGCGGAATGGCCGCAGGTGTAGCGGTCCTTGGCGTCAATGGACGCGGTGAGCGCCTGGAGCGTGCCCATGAACAGCGCGTGCTGCTCAGCGAAGCGGGCGAGGTTTTCGTGGAACACCCCAAGGAAATCCGCGAGCGCATCGATGAGTTGCGTCTCCGCGCTGCTGACTTCATTATCCGATCCGGTCTTGTTGCCTGCGAGCAATACGCCGATCACGGCACTGTCGTGCGTGATGGGGTCGGCAATGATTTCCGAGTTGACTATGCGAGCCAGATCATTGTCACGCGGGTCCAGCAATCGGGTCCAGCCGTCCTTCCCCCATTCCTGAATCAGATCCCCCACCTTGGCATCGAACGCGTCGCGATCGCAGGGCATGTCGCCAGCGACGATCAACTTGCCGGCAAGTTCGGGCACGCCGCGGCTCTTCTGATTGAATCGCACGGCCACCCACTTCACCGGAAGCGTCTGCTGCAACTGGTGGCAGATCATCCCCATGAGTTGCGCTGGATCATCCACGCAGTTCATGGTGCGGGCGAACCGGAAGAGCATGTTGGTCTCTTCGTAGGCCTGCGCAAGTTTCTCGCCGAATTGATCCAGCGTGCTGCGCTCGCGATCGCGGGCGCGAAGATCGCGGTGCATCCAATGGAGCAATTGGCTGACCTGGTCGGATGAGGCCGAGGCGACCTGAAG
>CAMPIL010000215.1 GCA_946886375.1 uncultured Phycisphaerales bacterium | reverse complement strand
CGGCGGGCACCGATCCATCGGAAACAAGGATGCGCGTCTCGAAGCGTGTCTGCCTCGCCAACGCCACATTCGCAAGCGACAGGGCGAGCGGCGCGACGAGCACGCATCGTCCAAACGAAAACCGCCGGTGGTATTTGAAGATGTCCAACATCATGGCTGAATTCCTTTCTCGATGCCAGATCGATAATGGCTGACTGCTTGGTTGTTGTGATGGGCCCCACGGCGCCCGACCCGGAATGAAGACGGAGAACTGAGGCAATTGGATGGCGCGCTTTGACGGCGAATCCAGTTTTTGCGCGCCCATGCGCCGTGATTGGGGTCCCATGCTGTCAGAACAATCAACTCGCTCCCGGCGCGGCAGAGTTCGCTGGCGAGGCTCTGCGCGCAGCGCGCCGATAGGTTGCCGTACTGATTCGCGCGATTGCAATGGCTCGTGGCGTGAGCGGCTCTACCATCAAGATGCTGTCGCGTTTTGCGGATTCACAACACACGATTGGAGAGTGCGACATGATTCGACTATTCACCACCGCCACGTTCAACTCGCTGGATGATCTGCTGCAGGAGCAACTGGAAGACCTGTACGATGCGGAGAAGCGCCTGATCGATGCGCTTCCGAAAATGGCCGAGGCCGCCCATTCCCCTGCGCTTGAGTCCGCATTCCGCGACCATCTGCGGGAAACGCAGGGCCACGCGCGAATTCTTGAAGACATTTTCCGCTTGATGAATCGCGAGCCGCACCGCGAAACCTGCGAAGCCATGAAGGGGTTGATCGCCGAGGGCGAGGAAATGGTCAAGGCCGAGGGTGATCCCGCCGTCAAGGACGCCGCGCTCATCGCCGCCGCGCAGCGCGTCGAGCACTATGAAATCGCAGGCTACGGCACGGTCCGGACCTTCGCCCACCACCTGGGATACGAGGAGGCGGCCAGCAAACTGCAGCAGATCCTCGATGAAGAGAAGGCGGCCGACAAGAAACTGACCACGATCGCCGAGGAAAACATCAACCTCGTCGCCGCGGAACATTCACGCTAACCCGCGCGGTCATCCTTCGTGAAAACAGCCTGCGACACCGGTCGCAGGCTTTTTCATGCGCATCGGCGGTCATCGTCGGTTTCTGCTTGAAGTCATTGCTCGGAATCAGACAGAACATTGGCTCGCGGCGCTGCCGTGGAGTCACGCGTGCGCGGCGACGACATCTCACTGCCCGCCTCATCAATCGGTTTCAATCGTGCGATGAAATCGCGCACAATCGCATCGTGGTGATCGGGATCAACCGCGTGCACATCGGCGTGGGCGGCACCGGCGAAGCAGTGGAACTCCGCATCCTTCGCCGATGTCGCCAGCCGCTGCGAGTGAACCGATGGCGCAACGCGATCATCCTCGCCGTGAAACATGAGCATCGGGCAGTCGATCGACGCCACATCCGCCGGGCGCAGCGTCAGCGGATGAACGCCAGATGCGCGATTCACCAGCAGCGCAAGATCGGTGATGGGCCGAGTCGGATAGCCCGCCACGGTCAACCGGCCGCGAAGCGACACGTGAAAATCGCAATAGGCGCTGTAACTGATGATGCCCGCAATGTGCGGCAATGCCTGCATCGCACCGTGCGCAGCCTCGATCGCCGCCTGGATCGCAATGACCGCGCCCATCGAGTGTCCCACCAGAACCACCGGCCCCTTCCCCACTCGCTCGAGCAATGCCAGCAGATCGCGCTGCTCGCCATCGCCAAGACGGCTGGCGCAGTTTCGCGATTCGCCGTGGCCGCGCAAGTCGTACAGAACCAGTCGCTTGCACCCTTCCACAAACAGCCTCACCCGCGGCAGCACATTGATGCGGCTGTGGCCCCATCCATGCACGAACACGATGGTCAGCGAATCATCCCTTTCAGAATCGCGATTCGTCCTGATGTCCCACACCGGCAGCGATGCGCCGTCCGGCCGGTCGAGCCACCACTGGTCGAAGTCGAGCCCCACTTCGCCGGGATCGCACGGCATCCCCCTTGCCAATGCGTACGCCATCGTGTGGCGCGGCGGATGGCGCATCTCAAAGGCCAACATCGCCGCAAGCCCGCACAGAAGCACCAGCGTCGCCGCGCCCAGCAGGATGAGCAATCCCATCATGCCCGAAGTCTAGCGGCACATTCCTCGGACGTGCAGCGCAGCAAACCTGCCGACGAACAGTCATCGCTACACTGTCGCCCTGATGAAGTCCACGCTCCAGATTGGCAATTCCGCCGAGGTCATCATCACCGTGACGCAGGACATGTGCCCGGCGTTTGACGGCGTGGTGGTGCATCAGGTGTATTCAACCTGGTCGATGGCGCATCACATGGAACTGGCCGCACGCAAGGTCCTGGCCCCGCATCTGGAAGACCATGAAGAAGGCATCGGCTCGCACCTTTCAATCGACCATCTTGCTCCCACGCCGCTGGGTGAAACCGTTCGGGTCGTGGCTGTGGCCATTGAGATCGGCCCCACCACCCTCGTGTGCGATGTGATCGCGTACCATGGACAGCGGATCGTCGGCAAGGGCAAACAGATTCAGCGCATCCTGCCGAAGACCAAACTCAAAGCCTTGATCGAAAGGGCGCGTGCATGACCGCCGTGGAAACCAAACCCGTTATGGATACCGAATCGCTGATTCTCGCCGAGACCGATGGCCACGTGGGCATCATCAAGTTGAACCGGCCCAAGGTGCTCAACGCGCTCAATCCGCAACTCATGACCCAACTGGCCACGCAGATGGAAGCGTATGACAAGGACCCTTCCATTCACGTGATTCTTCTGGCCGGCAGTGAACGCGCCTGGGCGGCCGGCGCGGACATCGGCGACATGGCCGAGCAGACTGCCGTCAGCATGTACGAACGCGATCAGTTCGCCACGTGGGATCGCATCAAGCGGATCAAGAAGCCCATCATCGCCGCCGTCAGCGGTTTCGCGCTGGGCGGCGGATGCGAACTAATGATGCTGTGCGACATTGTCATCGCGTCGGAAACCGCGCAGATCGGCCAGCCGGAAATCAACATCGGCGTCATGCCGGGGGCCGGCGGCACGCAACGGCTGACCCGGGCCGTGGGCAAGGCGGTGGCGATGGATGTCATCCTCAGTGGGCGTTTCCTCACCGCAAAAGAAGCGCTTGCGGCCGGATTGGTCAGTCGCATCGTGCCCAAGGAGCATTGGTATTCCGCGCCGTTGAAATTGGCCCACGAAATCTCAAAGAAGTCATCCTTGGCGTTGCGCATCGCCAAGGACGCCGTGCTCAAGGCGCACGAAATGAACTTGCCCGAAGGCCTGGAGTACGAACGTAAACTTTTCTACATGCTGTTTTCCAGCGAAGATCAAAAGGAAGGCATGCGCGCGTTCATCGAGAAACGCAAGCCGGCCTTCAGAGGAAAATAGACACCGGACCCGCGCTATCGGGCTGTGGCATGGCTGCTTCGCCAGAACGCGATGCAAATTCCGGGTACTGGCAGGCGAGTTATGGGAGCAAGCAAGACTCTTGCCTGAATCCGTACAACTTTTGGGGAGCCGGGAAATTCTTTCGGACACCCGCGTGACTCTTGCGGGTGCCCGAATCCTCGTTGCGGGAACCCGCACAACTCGTTCGGGACCCCGTACAACCCTTGCGGAAGCCCGAATGACTCATGTGGGAACCCGGATAACTCTAGCGGGGACCCGTATAACTCATGCGGGGACCCGAATAACTCCTTCGGGGACCCGCATAACTCATTCGGGGACCCGCAACACCCTGTGCTCGAGTCGAGAAT
Organism: uncultured Phycisphaerales bacterium; assembly: GCA_946886375.1. The sequence goes on along the minus strand of CAMPIL010000215.1, from coordinate 2,718 downwards.
CAAAAGAGTGTGCCTGCCGGCCGTCTTGGGCGTTCTTGAGTTGCGAGAACCGTAGACGGGATTGGTATGCTGCCGCTCAGGAGCCTGAACCATGACCACCGCCGCCGCCCCCGCCGCTGCACTGCCGATCTTCGTCCAGATAACAGACCACATCTGCACGATCACGCTGAACCGTCCGGACGTGCTCAACGCGTTCAACGATCAATTGACGACTGAACTGGGCGAAGCGCTCAAGACAGCCGAGCGCGATGCCGCGGCGCGCGTCATTGTCATTACCGGCGCGGGCCGGGCGTTTTCATCAGGCCAGGACCTGGCCGACCTGAAGACCAAATATGTGCCGGGCCACGTGCCGCAGTTGGGCGAGGACCTTCGCAGGCGGTACAACCCGATCATCAAGCGCATTCGCGAGATGGAAAAGCCCGTGATCGCTGCGGTCAACGGCGTGGCGGCGGGCGCGGGCTGCTCGCTCGCCTTGGCCTGCGACATGCGCATCGCATCGGATCAGGCTTCGTTCATTGAAGTGTTCATCAACGTCGGCTTGATTCCCGATTCCGGCTCGACCTTCATGCTGCCACGGCTCGTGGGCCTGGGCAAGGCGATGGAACTGTGCTGCACGGGCCAGAAGGTTGATGCCGCCGAAGCGCTGCGGCTGGGGCTGGTGAATCAGGTTGTGCCCGCCGCCGAACTCAATGACGCCGTGAAGAAACTTGCCGCAAGGCTCGCAAGCCTCCCTGCGCGGGCAATCGCGCTGACCAAGCGTTTGCTCAACCAATCGCTGCAGAACGATCTGGATGCGCAACTGGAAGCCGAGGCGTACGATCAGGAAACCGCGGGCAAGACGGCCGACCATTCCGAAGGCGTGGTCGCATTCCTGGAAAAGCGAAAGCCGAATTTTCAGGGCAAGTAACGGAATCGACTGACGTCTATCCACTGACCACTGACCACCGGCCACTGCTTTCATGTCCACCGCGATTCATCCAATCGGCATCATCGGAACCGGGGCGATGGGCGCGGGCATCGCGCAGGTCGCCGCTGTCAGCGGCTGGCCCGTGTTCATGCTCGATCTCGATGAAGCCACGGTGCAACAGGCGATCGATGGCATCATCAAGCGCATCGATCGGCAGGTCGACAAGGGCCTGCTCACGCCCGAGCAGCGGACGGAGATCATCCCGCGCCTGCAGGTCGCCAAATCCGCCCGCGATCTGAAGGATTGCGATCTGGTCATCGAGGCGATCGTCGAAGACCTTGCGGTGAAGGCGATGGTGCTCAGCCGCGTGCTGCACGAACTGCCCAAGGATGGCGTGATTGCCAGCAACACCTCATCGCTTTCCATCACGAAACTGGGCGATGCGCTTGGCCCCTCATCCGCATCGCGCGTGGTGGGGCTGCACTTTTTCAATCCCGCGCCGCTGATGCCGCTGGTGGAAGTGATCGCGGGCGTCAAATCCAGTCCCGATGCGCTCAAGCGCGTCACGCTGATTGCGGAAGCCTGGGGCAAGACAGTCGTTCGCTGCAACGACACGCCGGGGTTCATCGTCAATCGCGTGGCCCGGCCGTTCTATCTCGAATCCTTTCGCATTGTCGAAGATGGCTACGCCGGCGCGGAAGAAATCGACAAGGCGATGAAGGACCTGGGCGGCTTCAAGATGGGGCCGTTCGAACTGACCGATCTCATTGGCCACGATGTCAATTCGGCCACCACGCAATCGGTGTGGGAGCAACTGGGCAAGCCCGCGCGGCTGCGGCCGAGCAAACTGCAATCGCAACTGGTGCACGATGGCCACCTCGGCCGAAAGTCCGGCCGCGGCGCGTACAGCCACGAAGTCGATCCGCCTGTGCCGACGCTTGCGTTCACGCGCCGGTCACTGGCGGTGTCGGATCGCCTGCACGAAGCGATCGAGCAGTTCGTGCCACAGGCGACTGATCAGATCGGCTCGACGCTGGAGAAATACGTCTTCGCGCGCGTGCTGGTGTCGATCATCAACGAAGCGGCCTGGGCGTTCACGGAAGGCGTGGCGACCGCTGCCGACATCAACACCGCGCTGAAACTGGGCACGAACTACCCCAAGGGTCCGCTGGAATGGGCCGAGGAGATCGGCTACTCGGTGTGCGGCGAGTTGCTCGATGCGTTCAACGAGTCGGTCGTCGACAGGCGATTTGATGCGCCGGAGATGCTGAAATCGAAGGTGTGAATCGCTCGGCCAGCGGCGCCCATGTCGCGGCGCGTGACGGGTGCCGTATGGCATCGATCAGCGCCGGCGGTCGGGGGCCGCGCTCGACAGTCGCTATCATTCCTTCATGGCCCGCGCTGCCATCATCACCGCACTCCGCACGCCTGTGGGCCGCTACGGCGGCGCACTGAAATCGATCCGGCCGGATGACCTCGCCGCGCTGATCATCAAGGCGGTGATCGAGCGCAGCGGCATCGCCCCGGAGGTGATCGACGATGTGTACCTGGGCGCCGCGAACCAGGCGGGCGAGGACAACCGCAACGTCGCACGCATGGCCGCACTGCTGGCGGGATTGCCGGCTTCGGTTCCGGGCGCGACCGTCAATCGTTTGTGCGCCAGCGGGCTTGAAGCGATCAACATCGCGGCCCGCATGATCGAGGCGGGCCACGGCGAGGTGTTCATCGCGGGCGGCGTGGAAAGCATGAGCCGTGCGCCGTTCGTCTTCCTCAAGCCTGAGGAAGGTTTCGATCGCACTCCCCCGCAAGTC
>CAMPIL010000214.1 GCA_946886375.1 uncultured Phycisphaerales bacterium | reverse complement strand
CGATCACATCTTCGATCACATCGGGCTACATGGCCCAGTCGGCATTAATTCTTTCGCGGAGCCGTTCCAGTCCGCGGCTGAGCGCCGATTTCACCGTGCCCAGCGGAGCGTTCAATTGTTCGCTGACCTCCCGCAGGGTGTAGCCCTGAAGATAAGCCCGCTCAATCACAATGCGCTGTAGTTCAGGAAGTTCGGCAATCCTTCGCCGTAATTTCACACTCCGTTCATCATCCTGCGACTGCCGGTCAGGCACGTTATCGGCTGCCTGCGATGCGACGTCGCCTTCAAACGCCGAGGTGCTGGGGCGAACGGCACTGCGGCGAATTCGATCGATCAAGTGTCGCCTGGCGATCAACATCACCCAGGTCACCAGCTTGGCCCGACGCGGGTCATATCGGTCTGCGGTCTGCCAGAGCCGGACGAACACCTCCTGCACGGCGTCCTCCGCCTCAACCTGATTGGGGAGGAACTGCCGGGCCACTTTGTAGACCAGCGAGCCGAAGCGGTCGTACAGCTCGGCCACTGCCTGGTCGTCGCCAGCGGCTACCCGATGCATGAGCATCCAGTCCTGCTGGCTCATGTACGCCTCTTCCTGCCGGGCTGTTATCCGCTTGGGGTTGCCGTGGGGTTGCGTCAAAACGCGGACTTTCTGAAGTGCCACAACCGGCTGACCTACGAAGGGCAGCCCTTTTTGCGCCAGTTTACCGCGTGGCGAGGCAAACTAGCCATTTTTCTGTCACATTTTTGCCCGCCGGCTGGTACACTGTAAATGTTCGCTTAGCGCGAATTGGGAAATTTGTAGGCACCCACCGGCCAACATTCCATGTTGAGGTCGGCCCGAATACGGAAGGCAGTGGGTGATCACGCGTGGAAACCACAACCGTCCAGCCCAGCCGAATTAATTCCAGCGCGAGCGCATCTCATCAAGTTGCACACGCGCCCGGCTGTGCTTCATCACACACCCCGCGACACACGCTTCGAGCAGGCTTCAGCCTGATTGAACTGATCGTTGTCATTGCGGTTGCAACGCTGATGACGGGATTGCTCATGCCTGCGCTGCGGCACGTGCACGAAAACGCGCACCGCATCATTTGCATGTCGCATCTGAATCAAATGGGCCAAGCCTTCGTGATGTACACGATGGAAAACAAGGAATGGCTGCCCTACAGCGCGGTGCTGCACACCGGCGATTATCCCTCGAACCTGATGATTGCCCGGCGCGGCGGGACCAACGGAAACTGGGATGGGCTGGGCTTGTTGTACTCACAGGGATTCTGTCCCTCGCCTGAGTGTTTCTACTGCCCGAGCCATCACGGAAATCACGATTACGAGCAGTACGCCGATCGCTGGCAAAAGCCGGTGCCCGGGCAATCCATCTTCGCCAACTACCACTACGCAGGCGACATCGAGTGGGCCAACAAGGGCAAGCGGCGCACGCTGGATGACGGTCCCAACTTCGCGCTGGCCAGCGATGGTCTGCGGACCGTTGGCGATTTCAATCACTTTGACGGCATGAACATTTTGCGCGGCGACGGATCGGTGTATTGGCGCGATGACGCTCAGGACATCATCAAGACCCTTCCCCTGAATGACACCAACCCGCCCGCTGAGGAATACACCCTCTTGTGGGAGCAGTTGCTGGATCATCATTGATCGGCAGCACGGCCGCCGCGCATTGCCCTGACCCGTATTCGTCCACGCTGCAACCATGGCCAACGTGATCGTCACAGGCGCCGCGGGGTTCATTGGTTCGCACCTTTCCCGCGCGCTGATCAAGGCCGGTCACGCTGTGGCCGGCGTCGACAATTTCGATCCGTTCTACGATCGGGCCGCCAAACTCGACAACGTGAATCGGCTCGCCGCGGCGCACGCCGGGTTCGAGTTGATCGAAGCGGACATTCGCGATGCGTCGGCCACGCGGGAGACGTTCGCGCGGACTAGACCGGCAACGGTCTTTCACATGGCCGCGCTTGCCGGTGTGCGACCGAGCATCGCTGATCCCTCGCGTTACGCCTCGGTGAACGTGGATGGGCTGGTCAGCGTTTTAGAGGCGGCACGTGCCGGCGGCTGCCGCACTGTGGTCTTTGCCTCAAGTTCAAGCGTGTACGGCAACAACCTGAAGGTTCCGTTCGCAGAAACCGACGGCGTGGATGAACCCATCAGTCCCTACGCCGCGACCAAGCGAGCCGGCGAACTGATCTGTCACACATACGCGCATCTTTTTGGGATGCGGATCGCGGCGCTTCGATTCTTCACGGTGTACGGCCCGGCCCAGCGACCGGACCTCGCCATCGCCAAGTTCATGCGTCTGATCGCTGCAGGAGAGGAAGTGCCGATGTTCGGCGACGGCAGCACCTCGCGCGATTACACGTTCATCGATGACATTATCCAGGGTGTGCTCGCGGCATATCAGCGGACGAGCGATCTGACATCGCGCTTCGACGGCACGCTGTCCGCCGGCGGATTCTTTCGCACCTGGAATCTCGGCAGTGATCACCCCATCACTTTGAGCGAGATGATCGACGCCATCGCCAAGGTCGTTGGCAAACCAGCGCGCATCAAGCGCATGCCCATGCAGCAAGGGGATGTGGAACGCACGTGGGCGGATGTGACGCGCAGCAGGTTGGAGTTGGGCTACGAGCCCCGAACGCCGTTCAGCCAAGGGCTCGTGCGGCAATGGGAGGCGGCACACCGGTTGGCGCAAGTGCCTCAATCCATCGTGTAGTGAACCAACAGCGGCGCTGCCGCCGCCACGAACGCGCCGAGAACACACAGGACGACTCGCCGCAGTCGATGGGATTTGGTGATCCCGGAGAGGCTGCGAACCGCGCAGCGCGAATAAGCAAATGCTGTCAGGAAGGGAACAAGTCCAAGCACGCCGATGAGCACGACCAGACCGATGATGCTCATGGGCAACATCACAACGCCCAGCCCAAGCGCGAACACGGCGCCGACTGGCAGCATGCCGGCGGCGAACGGGCGAAGCGGGCCCAATTTCCACGGCAGGAGCGTGCACGCCGTCAGCGCGCAGATTTGCATGAGCATCGTCGTGTGTGCAAGCCACCACCAATCTGAGAGCATGCCCGCGCCCATTCCCTCAAATCCGCCGGTGAATACGAGCGGGTCCAGCATCAGGCACACGATCGGCAGCGCGACGCCAAAGGTGAAGTCGAAACCGCGCTGCGCGGGGCTGTAGCGTCCGATGAATTGCAATCGCCAGAAATTCTCCACCGGAAGCGGGAGAACAATTTCTGCCCACCATTGCCTGACCTGCGCTGCGCAAAATCGCGTTCCGCACTCCGGGCACGCGCCTGATTCGAAGAGTCCGCGCAGATTCTGGCGGCAATGAGGACATAGAAGCAGGTCGGCGTTGCACACGGATCGCCGCAGCCGCCTTCGCGCGAATACGCCAACCAAAATGATGATGACGGCCAGCCCGATGCCAGCAATCGGGATTGCTCTGTGCAGGCCCAGACCGTGCAGGAGGTCGGCAACCAACACCACCACCGCGCCTGTGACGCTGAGCAGGGCCATCACGGTCATGAATCCCGCGTTTTCCAGCGGAGTCAGGCGACACGGATTCTCATCTGAAACATCGGTCATACCCGCAGGCGCTCCCGTGACGCACAGTTTACGACCGGCTGATCAGATCAGTTCGAAGTCATCAGCCACGCCGCCTGTGCCCGATGGCGGCTCACGCCCGGATCAACGATGTCGTACCGCTTCGCCTGCACATTCGGCCCGAGCAAGATCTGATCGATGTGGTACAGCGGAAATTCGCGGCGGAACGTTGCGCCGTAGCCGTGTCCCGCCTCGTTGAAGGCGTTGGACATGTTCGGGAATAGGGCGTCAATCGACGCGCTGCCGCGCGGCGTGTTGAAGTCTCCTACGACAACATCGGGCGGGGTTTTGCGAAGTCCATCCAGCATCGTGCGCGCACGTTGCATCACCCCCATGCGCCAGATGCGCGGGTTTGAGGGAAAATCAACCATGTACACGACCAGCGGTCGGGACTGTGGTCCTTGGGTTTCGAACACCGCCTCCACGACATGCATGCGATCGGTTGAGATGAGCGTGGTGAGACTGCGCAGCGGCGTGCGCGTGATCACAGCGAATGGATGCGAGTAATGCACTTCGCGGCCGCGCGCGATCCATTCCTGCGCTGCCTCCAGTTGCAGCATCGCTCCGGGATTGGTCAGCACCGTGATGTCGCCATCAAGTTTGATGATCTGTTCGAGGCTGGGTTCAACGTGGGCCCAGATTGCAGGTTCAACGTTCCAGTGCACAAGTTTCAGCGGACTGGCCGTCGGGCGGATCGCTCGCACACCGTGCAGCAGTCGATGCTCGATGATGGAGAAATACGCAATCAGCGCGGCTGCGCAGAGAGTCCAGCGCAGCAAGCGGTTTCGCCGAACGCGCTTGTTGCGCGCTGGCCGCAGCGCACTGATGAAGCCGAGGATCAGAACCGGTCCCATCGCGGGCGTGGGTATCCACCACAGCCACTGGCTCCACTCAAAGCGATCCGTCAGCACGCGGCCGACGAGCCAGGCCGCAATGCACAGGATCGCCAGCCATCCCAGTGCGGCCAATGTGGCGGTGATGATTCGGACGAACCATGAGCGGCTGCTGCGGCGATCAGGCGCCGACTCAGCGTCGCTGCGTGCCGCGGTCGATGCGTTCACACCGCCGCCCCGATGCCAAGCCGGTCGATGACGTCAATCACGCGCTCATGCACGCCTGCGGCGGCGCACACCACGCCGCGGTTGGCCGACAATCCGCGCCCGCGCGAAAAATCCAGCGGCGCGCCGGTAATGTCGCTGACCACCGCGCCGGCTTGAGTTGCAATGATCATGCCCGCAGCGTGGTCCCAGATTTTTTCCACGTACGTTTTGCTGGTGGGAATGCGAAGATACACATCGGCCTGGCCCCGCGCGACCACGGCGTATTTGCACTGGCTGTCCAATCGCGCGGGCTTGCCAGTCGCGCCCAACGCCTGAAGGATTCGCGCGGAATCATCCTGCTTGGAATGGGCCGCCTCCACCGATTCACACGCACGAATGGGCCGATTTGGGTCAAACTCGGCGGCATGGATCCTGCGCGGGCTCGCCAACGGATCGGTGATGTCATGCTCCCACGCGCCGCCGTTCGTGGCGGAGTAGATCACGCCTTCTGGGTCGGCCTGATCCAGCGGCGCGTTGTGATCGACTGGGAGATTTGGACAACCCATCACACCCAGCACGACGCGGCCTTTCTCGATCAGCGCGAGCGCGATCGCGTACTGCTGTCCGCGGAGAAAACCCTTCGTGCCGTCGATTGGATCAAGAGCCCAGTAGGCGTGGGCGGTGGCATCGTGGTTGCACGCATCAATGGCGTTCAGCACGTCCTCGGCGTTGACGCCGGGCTGGTATTCCGCGACTTCCTCGATCACCGCTTGCAGGACCGGGGCCTGTTCAGCCGTGCGAAGTTGGCCGGTGGTTTCCTCGCCCGCGATAAGCGATTGGCCCAGCCGCTCGTGCAGACCCATCGCCACGACCGCCTGTACCGCGAAATCGGCAACGGTGACGGGGCTCTTGTCGTCCTTGGCAATGCGGCGGACTTTCTCAATGTCCCGCTGGACCTGGCGGGCGACACGACATGCGTCGGCCACCGTGCCCAGCGCGGCCTGCAGAATGCGTGATTCAGTCATTCGCATAGTTTAGCCGCGTTGCACGGTGATGACCGGCGCACGCGTCAATGAGCCGCACACTGAGATTTTCGCGAACTTGTCGCGCCTGGTACAAGGATTCGCAACGCCCGGCACATTGATAGTCAACGAGAGCGGCAGCCACGTTGAAGCCGCCGCCTCAAACCCTGCTTGCACCGCCGACGCAATTCGGAGGTCAAGCGACAATTCCATCCAAGGAGCGCTTCAATGCAGTGTCCAACACCAGGCGTTGCCGGTTTGTCCATCACTTTGCTTGCGATCGCCGCGGTCGGCGCGGGCGCGGCTGAGGGCGCGGTCATTCACGTGCCCTCGCAGCAACCCACGATTCAAGCCGCCATCAACGCAGCGAAGGATCGCGACTTCGTCATCGTCGCCGATGGCGTCTACTCCGGCGTGGGAAACTACAACATCGATTTTCTGGGCAAGGCGATCACGCTTCTCAGTGCGAACGGGCCTGAACACTGCATCATCGATGCGCAGGGCAGGCCGCAGGATCAGCGCATGGCCTTCTATTTTCACAGCAACGAAACCAGCGCCAGCGTGCTGACCGGGTTCACGATCACCGGCGGTTATGCCTTCAACGGTGCTGGAATTTTCCTCAGCCAGAGCAGCCCGACGATCAGCAATTGCATCATCACCGGCAATCACGCCGACTGCTGGGGCGCGGGAACCCCGCGGCCTCCGACCAGGTCCTCGTGGTCGAGCAGACCGCGCGGGTCGCCGGCGTGGGCGAGCCGTGCCTCATGCACTGGGGCGTGCACGCCGTCGCGGCCCACGTCCTCGC
>CAMPIL010000213.1 GCA_946886375.1 uncultured Phycisphaerales bacterium | reverse complement strand
GTTCCTTTCGGCCCTGAAGTCAGGCGGCACGGGCCACGTCGTGAACGGCGACCTGACCCAGGCCCAGAGCATCGTCGATGGCGCCATCAAGCAGGTCTCGGCATTGCGTGGACGTCTCGGCGCGTTCCAGAAGAACGTCGTCGGCGCCACCATCAGCAGCCTTGGTATCTCGCTCGAGAACACCACGGCCGCCGAATCCGCCATCCGCGACACCGACTTCGCGTCGGAAACCGCTGACCTGACTCGCCGTCAGATCCTCAGCCAGGCTGCGACCCAGGCTCTGTCGCTGGCCAACGCTCAACCCCAGGCCGTGCTGCGTCTGCTGCAAGGCTAAGGTTGACATCAACAGGTACGACTCATGAAAGCGGCGGCCGAAAGGCCGCCGCTTTGCTTTGCGCCAACCGAATTGTCACCCTCTTCGTTGAATCCAATCCTTGACATGCGTGGCGCAGTTCCTCATGCTGGCTTTGCTGTGAAGTCAAACAGAGCCGACCCGTGTCTCATCGAACATGACATCTCCCGTCCGCTGGCCCAAATTGCGGGTGCTCCGCGCGTTGGAACGGCTGCTGCCGGTTCCGATCCTCTGCGCGGTGATTTGGCCGCTTGCAGCGCTGCAAGTGAGTGCAGACCTGTGGCGACGGCGAAGCGCGTTCAAGGCGTTCGGCAATCGACCTCCATCCATTCAACCAACTCCCAACACTGGGATTCGTGCCGCGTTGCGATTCTGGCGTGAGCGCGTCCGGCTCAAGACCACACTGCTGGCCTACTACTGGCCCGATCGATTACGCAGCAAAAAATGGCAGCGACGCTGCGAGTGCATCGGATTCGAGCGGCTCACCCGCATCGTTGATTCAGGCCAGCCTGTTGTCCTCGCATCGCTGCACGTCGGACCGTTCTGGACCGTTCGCGCGTGGTTCCGTGCCCGCGGCATCCAGACGGCTGCGCTGGCCGGCCTGTGGCGCGCCCCGCATCAGGAATGGCTTTCAGACATCGGCGATGAAGCCAATGGCATGGTTGGCATACCGAGTGTTTACCACCCGACGCACATCAGGAAACTGCGCCAGTTCCTCACCGGCGGCCGCGCGGCAATCGTGCTGGTGGACACGGGCAAGCGCCGCAATGTTTCAGTGCGCGAATCGGATTTTCAATTCAGGATGGCGTCAGGCGCGCTGCGCCTGGCATCGTTGTTCGGCGCGCGAGTCGTGCCGTGTCTGATTTACGCCTCCGGCACGATGCGGTGGACGATTCACGTGTTCGACGCCGTGCCGCAGGAGTTGGTTGAAAACCATCAACGGCATCGAGAGGCCAGTCGTCAATTGATGCGGGAGTTCCTGCCGGTGCTGCGCGGGTGTTCGGATCAGTATTCGGTGATGCACATCAACCGGTTCGAGCGATTGGCGAAGCAACCTGTTGCATCGGGTGCGCTGGAGCCCACATCGCCATGAGCGATCGTGCACGGGTGACGATTGTCGTGACCGGAATGGGCGCGGTGAGCGCGGCAGGCGGCGGCGTGGCTGAACTGTGGAAAAGCGCAATGCGGGGACGTTCGCCAGCAGCGTGGCATCACGATGCGCATTCGCCGAACTGTCCGCGCATTCCCGCGTGCATCGTGCGCGATGTGCAATCCAGCGGCCATCATGCTTTGCGGCGATATCGCAAGATGGATCGAAGCGTGCAACTCGCGCTGGATGCGGCGTCTCAAGCCGCCGCCGATGCGCGGCTCGATCTTGCAACGACTTCACGTCCAAGCGTCGGCGTGGTGGTGGGCACATCGCGTGGTCCGGTGCACAAAGTGGCGGAGGTCGCCCAGCGACAGCATCATTTGCGCCAGACTTCGCCGTGTGCCTCAGCGTATTCCACCCTGGCCTGCATCAGCGGCGCGTTGTCCATGGCGTTGCGGGCCGGCGGACCAAGTCTGACAGTGTCGGCGGCGTGCGCATCATCGGCTCACGCAATCGCGCTGGGAGCGCAGCAGATATTGCTGGGCGCGGCCGATGTGATCATCGCAGGCGGCGCGGAGGCGCCCCTGCACGACAGCGTCATCCGCCAATTGCTCGCAACAGGAATCCTGGGAACCCATGACGACCCGGCGCGCGCATGCCGGCCATTTGATTGCACTCGCAACGGCACGGTGCTGGGCGAAGGCGCGGGATTTCTCGTGTTGGAGTCTCTGGCCTCGGCACAGCGACGCGGCGCGCGGATTCACGCCCGATTGGCCGGGTGGGCGATGGGATCTGACCATTTTCACGAGACTGCGCCGACGGAAAACGGTGTCGGGCTGTGCCGCGTGATGATGCAGGCCTTGAAGATGGCCCGCCGCGAACCTGCGGATCTTGATTACGTCAACGCGCATGGGACGGGCACTCTCGCGAATGATCGGATCGAAATCTCTGCGCTTCGCCAGTTGTTTGGATCAAGTTCTCTGCGCGTGGCGTGCAGTTCGACCAAGCCTGTCACTGGTCACTGTCTGGGCGCTTCGGCTGTTCTGGAAGCGATCGTGAGCATTGAAGCGATGAAGGCCGGCTGCATTCCTCCCACGGCCAATTGCGCTGAAATCGATCCTGAGTGTGACGCCGACATCGTGATCGGTCAGCCAAGATCTGGTCCGGTGAACCTCGTCCTGTCGAATTCACTTGGATTCTGGGGCAACAACGCGGCATTGGCGTTCGCCACGCCTTGCGCCGATGATTGACTCATAGCGACCTGGGCCAATTGCCTTGGACCATCGGCCGACAGGCGGAAGCCGTCGGGCACTTCCAGCAGGCTGCTGCACTTCAGCCGGAGAACGCCGTCGTCCGCATCAACTATGTATGGATGGGTGGACGCCATGCCGATGCGGCTGGTTGAACTCGGCGAGCAGTTGCGGGCTGGCGGCGACTGAAAGAGTTCCTTTTTGCTCAGCCAGTTGTCCTGAACCGACTTCCACAGGATTTTCGAGCCAAGCCGCATCGGCGCAAGGCCCGCCTGCAGCACCCCCTTAACCAGTGACAAACCGCGTTTCAACGCAAAAAACGCGGTTCTTTGCCCAATTTCAAGCCCAGTCTGAACCAAACTTGACTAGGAACCCACCTGCCCGTCGGGTCGGCGGACGGTTGACGGGTTCCGATATCGTTCATGCCAACGGGCGGTGCAAATTTTTCAAGAAAACTCTTGCCAAGCCGTTGTTCATCTGCTAGCGCCCCGCTAACATAACCGATTCGGCGGCAGCGACGATCAGTTTTTTCATATGAATCAACGGAATCGAACTCCTGGTTACGACACGCTGTGCGTGTCGGCTTTCGAGGTGATTTGATGTCAGCAGTGAAGGTGCGCGACTTCTCCAAGCGCGGCGATGCAATCTCCGTGCCAACCCAGACCCGCGTCCAGCTCGAAGCGTACAACCGCTTCGTTCAACAGGACAAACCCTACAACGAACGCGATCCGAAGATCGGCCTTGAAGCCCTTCTTCGGGAGGTGTTCCCCATCGAGTCCTATGACGGCTCGATGAAACTGGAATACCTCCACTACAAACTCGATGAGCCCCGGTACACGCCGGACGAGTGCCGCGAACTGCGCCTGACCTACGGCATGCCGTTCCGGGTCGGCGTGCGCCTGGTCCGCGAAGGCCGCAGCGAAATCGTTGAGGAGGAAATCTACCTCGGCGAGATTCCCATCATCATGGGCGGCGGCGAGTTCATCATCAACGGCGCAGAGCGCGTCATCGTCAGCCAGTTGCACCGCTCGCCGGGCGTGGACTTCGGCATCGCCTCGTCCGTCGGCGACCGTCCGCTGCACTCGGCCCGCTTCATTCCCGAGCGCGGCTCGTGGATTGAACTTGAGGTGACCAAGAAGGACGTGCTGGCGATGCGAATCGACCAGTCCACGAAAATTGCCGCCACCACCTTCCTCCGCGCGCTGGATGAGAACTTCTCCTCCACCGACAAGATCCTGGAACTCTTCTATGACGTCCAGGAAGTGAAGGTTGAGAAGCTCAAGCCCGAGCATTTCTCGGCTGAGATGATCATCGATCAGGAAACCGGCGAGGAACTCTGCCGCGTCGGCGTTCCGCTTGGTCCGGCCCTGGAAACGATCCAGGCTTCGGGCATCAAGACGGTGCGCGTGATCACCAACGCAGGCGACCCGCTGCTGCTGAATACGCTGGCGGTTGAACGTTTGGACTTCCTTGCGGAAGTGACCGAGCACGAGGCCGCGCTGCTGCGCATCTATGGCCGGCTGCGTCCGGGCAATCCGCCGCAGATCGAAAAGGCCCGCGCCCTGTTCAAGGAAAAATTCTTCGACGAGAACCGTTACCGCCTGGGCAAGGTCGGCCGGTTCCGCATCAACCGCAAGTTCAACATGGATGTGTCCGAGGACATCATGCACATCCGTGCGGAAGACTTCCTTGCGGTCATCCGCTACATCCTTGACCTTCGCGCCAAGCGAGAAAACGCCCACGTCGACGACATCGATCACCTGGGCAACCGCCGCCTGCGCACGCTGGATGAACTTGCCGTTGAAGAAATGCGCAAGGGCTTCCTCAAACTGCGCCGCACCGTGCAAGAGCGCATGAGCGTCAAGGAGCCCGATGAACTGGCGAAGATCGCGGACCTGGTGAACAGCAAGTCGATCTCCAGCGCGATCGAGTTCTTCTTCGGCCGCAGCGAATTGTCGCAGGTCGTCGATCAGACCAATCCGCTTTCAATGCTCGTGCACGAGAGGCGTCTTTCGGCGCTGGGTCCGGGCGGCTTGAATCGCAAGCGCGCGGGCTTCGAGGTGCGCGACGTGCACATCTCGCACTACGGCCGCATCTGCCCGATCGAAACGCCTGAAGGCACCAACATCGGCCTCATCGCGTCGCTGGGCATCTTCGCGCAGATCGACAACTACGGCTTCCTGCTGACCCCCTATCGCAAGATCAAGGGCGGCAAGGCAACCGGTGAAGTTGAATACCTGCGCGCCGATCAGGAAATGACCGCCACGCTGGCCACCGCAGACGTGCTGGATGACAAGGGCAAAATTGCCAAGGGCGCGGTGCTCGCTCGCGTGCGCGGAGACTTGGCACAGGTCAGCGCGAACGACGTGCATTACGTGGACATCTCGCCCAAGCAGATCGTGGGTGTGTCCGCAGCGCTGATTCCGTTCCTTGAACACGACGACGCCAACCGCGCGTTGATGGGTTCCAACATGCAGCGGCAGGCCGTGCCTTTGATCACCGCCGATCCCCCGCTGGTCGGCACCGGCATGGAAAAGATCGCCGGCGGCTATTCGTCGATGCTCATCAAGGCGAAGCGCGGCGGCAAGGTCACGTTCGTCGATTCACAGCGCATCATCATTGACAACGCTGACGAATACGTCCTGCGCACCTTCGCCGGACTCAACGAGCGCACCTGCCAGACGCAGAAGCCCATCGTGAAACTCGGCCATGAAGTCAAGGCCGGAGACATCATCGCTGACGGCGCTTCCACCAGGCTTGGTGAACTGGCCATCGGCAAGAACGCGCTGGTCGCGTTCAACACCTTCGACGGCTACAACTTCGAAGACGCCATCGTCATCTCCGAGCGACTGCTCAAGGACGATGTGTTCACCTCCATTCACATCGATTCGTTCGATGTGGAAGTGCGCGAGACCAAACTGGGCCGCGAGGAATTCACCCGCGACATTCCCAACGTCTCGGAAAAGGCGCTGCGAAACCTGGACGACAACGGCGTGATCCGCATTGGCGCCCGCGTCGGCCCCGGCGACATTCTCGTCGGCAAGGTGAGCCCCAAGTCCAAGAGCGAACTCACCCCTGAAGAGAAACTTCTGCACGCGATCTTCGGCCGCGCAGGCGAAGACGTGAAGAACGACTCACTCGAAGTGCCGGCCGGCACTGAAGGCATCGTCATCGGCGCCAAGCGCTTCAGCCGCCGCATGCACATGAACGAGGAGCAGAAGAAGAAACTCAAGAAGGAAATGCAGTCCTTTGAGGATGAAATGAACGGCAAGGCCATCGGGCTGTTCAAGCAGATGGTCGGCCAGATGAACGAATTGCTCGGCGCAGAGATGGTCGACCCCTCAACCCGCCAGAAGGTGGGCGCTTCGGACATTCCTGAAGTCATCCTCGAACAGATTGAGAACTTCACCGACAAGTGGGCGAAGGGTTCCAAGGAAGCCCGCGAAAAGGCACTGAAGACGCACAGCCAGTTCTGGCCGCGCATTCAGGCCGTCATGAAGGAAAAGGACCGCAAACTTCAGCACATGAAGCGCGGCGACGAGCTGCCTTCGGGCGTGCTGGAGATGGTGAAGGTCTATCTCGCCACCAAGCGTCAACTGTCGGTTGGCGACAAGATGGCGGGCCGTCACGGCAACAAGGGCGTCATCGCCCGAATCGTGCCGGAGGAAGACATGCCGTTCCTTGAGGACGGCACGCCGGTCGACGTGCTGCTCAACCCGCTGGGCGTGCCCAGCCGCATGAACGTCGGCCAGATTCTCGAGACGCATCTGGGCTGGGCTTCGGCCGGCCTGGGCCGTCGCATC
>CAMPIL010000212.1 GCA_946886375.1 uncultured Phycisphaerales bacterium | reverse complement strand
ATCCCGATGATCGTGTGAACTTCTGAGCCGGGCTCGTCAGAACGAAGCCCTAGTTTGCGCGGCGGGGCCGGGTTGGCGCGGCCGCGGTCAATAGCATCGTTGCGTCTCGCGGTTCTGCACGCTTGCGGTTCGCACGCTTCCCATGGCCACGCGCCACACCAAACAACCGGAATATTCGCTGGTCACGATGATCAGCCTCATCCTGGTCGTGACCGTCCTTGCGGTCGCCAGCGAGGTGCTAATCCCCATCGCCCTCGCAGTGTTGCTGACCTTCCTGCTCGCGCCGCTGTGCGATCGGCTGGAGCGGCTGCGGCTGGGCCGCGTCCCCAGCGTGATGGCCGTCACGGTGTTGTCGTTCGTGATCATCGGCGTCATCGGATGGATAGTGGTGGGGCAGATCATCGATCTGGCCGGGCAGTTGCCGTACTACCAGAGCAACATCCGGCAGAAGATCGACGCGCTGCAATTGCCCACCAGCGGGCCGCTGGGCCGGGCCGCGGCGGGCATCCGCGGACTCAGCCGCGAACTCTTGCGTTCATCGGTCGATGACGGGACCGCCGCCACGCAAGCCCAGGATGGATCGGCGATCACGGAGCCGGTCCCGGTGCGTGTGGTGGAAGACCCGCTTGACCCGTTGGACACGATCATGCAGGCCGCCAAGCCGTTGTGGTCGCCGCTGGTCAGCGCGGGCATTGTCATTGTGTTCGTGATCTTCATGCTCCTGCAGCGCGATGATCTGCGCGACCGCGTGATTCGATTGATCGGCCAGCAAAGCGTCACGGTGGCCACGCAGGCGATCGATGACGCTGCGCGTCGCGTCAGTCGCTACCTGCTCATGCAGTTGATCGTCAACGCCACCTATGGCATCGCCGTGGCGATCGGGCTGACCATCATCGGTCTGCCCAATGCAATTCTCTGGGGCGTGCTCGCGGGGCTGCTTCGGTTCATTCCGTACGCGGGTCCGTGGCTGGGCGCGCTGCTGCCCATCATGCTTTCGCTTGCGGTTTTCGATCATTGGAGTCCGGTGCTGATGACGGTGGGGTTGTTCATCGTGATTGAACTCATCAGCAACAACGTGATGGAGCCGCTGCTGTACGGATCGCGCACCGGCATCTCGCCGGTTGCGATTCTTGCCTCAGCGGTGTTCTGGGCGTGGCTGTGGGGGCCGGTGGGTCTGGTGCTGGCCACGCCGCTGACCGTGTGCGTGGTTGTGATGGGCCGGTACATTCCGCGCCTGGAATTTCTCAGCGTCCTGCTCAGCGATCAGCCCAGCCTGCCGCCTTCGGCCCGGCTCTATCAGCGGTTGCTCGCGATGGACCAGGATGAAGTGTACGACTTCTGCGAAACCTACCTCGCCGATCATTCAGTGCAGCAGTTGTACGATGAAGTCCTGTTGCCCGCGCTCGCGATGGCGGAGCGCGATCGGCATCACGGCGAGATCGAGCCGGAGCGCGAAGAAGCCGTGTACAACACGCTGCGCGATCTGGTGGAAGAACTTGGCGAGCGCCTCATGCCGCCGGAACGGCGTGTCGAGCCGCTGCAACGGGTCGTGCTGTGCATTCCCTCCAAGGACCTGGCCGATGAGATCGCAGCCAAAATGGTCGCGCAACTGCTGCGGTCAGAGGGCATCGACGCCGAGGCCACCGGCGCCGATGAACTGATTGCGGAAACGCTGAAATTGATCGAACAGCGCCAGCCCAACGCGATCTGCATTTCCGCCATGCCGCCGCAGGCCATTACGCGCACTCGCGTGTTGTGCAGGCGGATCACTGATCGCCATCCGAATCTGAAGATCGTCGTGGGATTCTGGAATTACGCAGACCTGGAGAACGTGCGCAAGCGACTCGGACCCGCCTGCGCGCCGGAACGCATCGTCACGACGCTGGCCGACGCCGTGGCGATGTTGCGCGGCTGAGGGGGTTTTGCCAAATCAAGGCGCTGCGGTGCCTTGACTCAACGCGGCGAGACGTGTTTTCGCGGAGGCGTCCATTCGGTGCGCGACCCTATGTCCGCCACGTTGCGGCCGCGGCAACAATCTTCCGCCACTGTCCTTGCACGGGGCGGGATTCGCATGAGCTTCCCCGGCGATCCGACTTTCCTGGGCTGGATGACGGTGCTGGCGTACGCCGCAGCCATCGCCTGTGGCGTGGCGGCAGTGCGCCGCATCCGCCACAGCGCTCGGCCCGGCGGCGCAAGAAAAATTGTGTTCTGGTTCATGATCATCGGTCTGCTTGCTGCGCTTGGCCTGAACAAGCAACTTGATCTTCAGACGTTGGTCACGCAGGTTGGCAAGCGAATCGCCTTGGCCCAAGGCTGGCACGGCCAGCGGAGGATCGTGCAGGTGACGGCGGAATGTGCGGCGCTCGCCGTCGCGGGGGCAATGGTCGCCGCGCTGTTCTGGCTGGCCGGGGAATCGTGGCGCGAGCACGCGCTGGCCTTGGTGGGTGTGGCGCTGCTGGTCGTGTTCGCCATGCTGCGCATCGCGTTCATGCTGCGCATGGGCGATCTGCTCGGCCTGCCGCTGGGCGCGCCCACTCTGAAATGGATGCTGGAATTAGGCGGAATCCTGTGCATCGGCGCGGCTGCGGCCGCTGCGGAGCAAAGATCCAAACCACCGCGGGCCTGAGCCGTATGCAGGTTTATTCTCGCCATATCACCGATTGGATGCTATGGTATGGCCTTTGATGCAACCCACCACGGCAGGAAGAACCGCAGGCTCACCTGGCGCGAAAGCAATCCATTGATATTGGGGAATTTCCATGGACTACATCTCACCTGATGACAAGACCCGGCTTGAGGAACAACTCAAGGAATGCCAGCGCATGCGCAAGGTGCTCTCAGAGCGCATTGGCGTGGCCCGCGCGCTGGGCGACCTGAAGGAAAACGGCGACTACCACGCCGCCAAGGAAGACCAGGGGCTCAACGAAGCGAAGATCCGCCAGTTGGAGCAGCGATTGTCATCTGCAATCGTCGCCAACGGCGAATCCATGCCCAAGGACATGGTCTTCCTCGGTGCCACCGTTCGCCTGCGCGACGTCGGCTCTCAGGCCGAGGAACTGTACAAACTCGTCGGGCAGACCAGCGACAACTTCGATGCGGACTACATCGAAGTCACGCCCACCTCGCCCATGGGCGAAGCCCTGATGAAGTCGCGCGTCGGCGAAGTCGTGAAAGTCGATTCCCGCCGGGGTGAGCGGCGATACGAGATTGTCGAGATTCTGACATGACCGCACGCGGGGGAGGCGAGCGCGTCAGATGCCGATCCGAGGCGATTCTTGGCAGCGGCGTTGATGTCTCATTGGCGGGAATATTGGACAGGTAGAGCCGCTGGGCTTGCAGTCACGCAATCATCGGGCGATGCTACCGAATGACAGTGGTGTAATTCACTGAAGGGAGGTCCACTTTGGGTCCAAGCATTCTGTTTGCACTGGTGATCATCGGCATCGGCGCGGTGGTGCTGTTCCTGGTCATCGGCATCTTCAACAACCTGCAGCGCAAGCGCATCGCGGCCCAGAACGCGTGGTCGGATGTCGATGTGCAGCTCAAGCGCCGGTACGACCTGATTCCCAACCTGGTGAACACGGTGAAGGGCTACGCCGCGCACGAAAAGGGCACGCTGGAGGCGGTGATATCGGCGCGGCAGCGCGCGGTGGACGCCAAGTCCGTCGCCGAGCACGCCCAGGCCGAGAACATGCTCACCCAGACGCTGGGGCGGCTGTTCGCGCTCGCTGAGGCCTATCCAGACCTCAAGGCCAACAAGAATTTCATGGTGCTGCAGGAAGAACTCACCAGCACGGAGAACAAGGTCGGCTTCTCGCGCCAACACTACAACCGCACGGTGAGCCAGTACAACGAGGCGCTCGCGGTGTTCCCAAGCAACGTCATCGCGGGCATCTTCAGCTTCACGCGCATGGATTTCTTTGAACTGGATGACAGCGCCCAGCGCGAAGCGCCCAAGGTTGCGTTTTGAAGTCAGGGTCTCGGGTGTAGGGGTGAGGGAATAGAAGTGGTGAGGTTGGATTGCGGATCAGATGAGTATCAAAGTGCGTTCCTTGGTCATCGCCAATTTGCAATCCCTCTCCTCCTTGAACCAATGTCCGCAGACGTTGCATCACAATCCTCGGTCATTCACAGCGAGCATCCGCCCATCCGGGCGTACCCTGCGAACATCACGTTCAATGACCTGATTCGCGCGAACAAACGCAAGAGCGCGTTGCTGATGGTTGGCATGAGCGTGCTGCTGGTGCTGGTGGGCGGAGCGTTTGCAGCGGCGATTGTCGCCTACAACGGCGGCGATATGCAGGTCATCATTCCCTCGATCGTGCTCGGCGCGCTTGCCGCGGCCGTTGTCGCCGCCATCGCCAGCGCATGGAGTTACTTCGGCGGATCGGAAACCATTCTGCGAATCTCAGGCGCGCAGGAGGTTCCCCCGGAGACGGACCGCCAACTGCACAACGTGGTCGAGGAACTGGCGATCGCTGCGGGCATTCCCAAGCCGCGCATTTACATGATCAACGACACCGCGCTCAACGCCTTCGCCACCGGGCGCGATCCCCAGCACGCCGCCGTCGCCATCACCACCGGGCTTCGCCAGCAGTTGACCCGCGATGAACTGGCCGGCGTGATGGCGCACGAACTCAGCCACGTGCGACACTACGACATCCGGTTCGCCATGCTCATGGCGACGATGGTCGGCCTGATCGTGCTGGCCTGCGATGCGTTCTGGCGCACGCTGCGCGTCGGCATGTGGAGCGGCGGGGGACGCCGCGGCGGGCGCGGCGGCGACAAGGGCGGAAACCCCGCGATGCTGGTCGTCCTCGTCATCGCCATCATCCTGGCGATCATCGCGCCCATTCTCGCGTCCTTGATCCGCCTGGCGGTCAGCCGGCAGCGCGAATACCTCGCTGACGCGGGGGCGGTGGAATTGACGCGCTACCCGCAGGGGTTGATCAGTGCGCTGGAAAAACTCGGGGCCGATCGCGAGCCGCTGGAGGCGGCCAACCGCGCCACATCGCACCTGTACATCGTGAATCCGCTCAAGAGCGCGGTGCGCGGCAAGGGGCACGAATTGTCCAGCGTTTTTCTCACGCACCCGCCCCTGCACGAACGGATTGAACGACTCAGGGCGCTCACTCAGTAAGATGGACGAAGTGGAACAGGTGCTACCCGTTCTTGGATTCATCCTGATCGCCGCATTGGTGATCATCGCGGTGTACTACGGCCATCTTGCGGCCAAGAAAAGGCGGGAGGAACTCGCCGCGCTCGCGCAAGAGCTCGGCTGGTCGTTCGATCCCGACACGGACACATCGCACGATGAAGAGTACGCCCACTTTGAAATCTTCCGCCGGGGCCACAGCCGCGCCGCGTACAACACTCTCTTTGGATCGCTGACCATCGATGGCCGGCCCTATCCCGCCAAGATGGGCGACTTCACGTACAAGATCACCACGAGCAACGGCAAGACCACCACCACGCACACCTACAACTTCAGTTACCTCATCGTGCACCTGCCGTTTCGCGGCATCCCGGACCTGCTCATCCGTCGCGAGGGCTTCATGGACAAAATCGCCGGTGCGCTTGGGTTTGACGACATCGACTTTGAATCAGCCGAGTTCAGCAAGAGGTTTCACGTCAAGTGCAGCGAGAAACGATTCGCCTACGACGTGATTCACCCGCGCATGATGGAGTTTCTGATGCAGACCTGCCCGACGGCCATCGATATCGAACGCTGTCGCTGCAGTCTGAGCAACGGCAGCAATCGCTGGGAAACGCAGGAATTCAAGGCGATGCTGGCCTGGGTGGACCGCTTCTTTGACCAATGGCCAGATCACGTGATCAATCAACTCGAGCAACCGTAATTGACGCCCACGCATGGCAATGCGTGCGCGTCGCCAATCGTCACACTCCTCATGGAACCGCTCATCCCCATCTTCATCGTTGCAGCGATTCTGCTGATTCCGCTGATCTGGCTCATCGCCAGTTACAACCGCATGGCCCGGCTGCGCCAGCACATCAAGGAGAGTTGGGCTGACATCGACGTCGAACTCAAACGCCGCTATGAACTGGTCCCCAACCTGGTGGAAACCGTCAAGGGCTACGCCAAACACGAGCGCGAAACACTGGAGCGGGTGATCGAGTTGCGCAATCGCGCAGCGGAGAACCACGGCAGCGCGGCGTCGCAGGCGACGGATGAGTCCGCGCTCATGCTGGGCGTGAAAAAACTCTTCGCGCTCGCCGAGGCGTATCCCCAACTTCGCGCGGATGTGAACTTCCTTGCGCTGCAGAAGGAACTGGCGAACACCGAGGACCGCATCGCGGCGGCGCGGCGTTTCTTCAACGCCAACGTCCGCGAGATGAATCAACTGTGTCAGACGTTCCCCACGAATCTGATCGCATCATCCTTCGGTTTCAGTGCGGGCGATTTTTTCCAGTTGGATTCCGCCGCCGAGCGCGTTGTGCCGCGCATCGAACTTTGAGAACCGCATTTGAGAACCGCACATG
>CAMPIL010000211.1 GCA_946886375.1 uncultured Phycisphaerales bacterium | reverse complement strand
TTCGCACTGAACTGTGGCACGTACTGGCTGTTGAGGTCTGCGGTGCTGAAGGAGCGGTACTGCTCGCTTGAGCCGCCCATCGAGGCCCATTGGCTCTGGGTCTTGGCGCCGCCTCCCACGTAGTGCACGTAGGTCCCAGAAGCCGGATTGGACCAGAGGTTGTGATGAAAACTCTGGGTCTGCAGGTTGGCGTCATCGCTGATGATGTTGCCTGCGGCATAGGGCTGGCCCAGTGAGGTGGCCCGATACAGATTGTTGGCCACCGTGATGGATTCAGCCCCGTCGCCCAGCTTCATGAACTTGCCATAGGAACTGGCGTTGTTGAGCCCGGTGTTGTTCACGATCGTGATGTTCTTGACGGTTCGGTTCCACTCCGGCAGGTAGCCCCACACCGAGAAGCACTCCCCGCCGTTGTGGGTGATGATGTTGTTGCGGAACATCATGTTCTCGGCTCCGGAGTACAGCACCACGCCCTGGTTGATGATCTGGTTGTTCTCAAACACCAGCCAGGGGGTTCGCTCACCGGATGAACTGACGGCGAAGTTGGGACCGGCGATGAACCGGCCTCCCCGCAGGATGTTGTTGATGATGTAGTGGTGATCGCCCAGCATGCACCAGATGGTCGCCTTGTCATCGTTGAACAGGTCATTGTGGGCAATCAGCAGTTTGGAGACTCCGCCGATGCGGATGTTGTGTTCATCGATGCTGTTGACCACGCTGTTGCCCACGTAGGCGTGATTGGAGCCTTCGCCCCAGACAAAGTACGCCCCCAGGGCATCGGCCTGATTGGACTGGACAAACAGGCCATTGGCTCCGCCTCCTCCGCAGTTCATGGCGTAACTGACCTTGTTGAAGAAGCAGTTGCGCACCGTGATGTTGGTGCCGTGGGGCTGCAGGCCGCGCACGATCATGTTGTTGGGGGTGAAGTTGGAGTCAAACCGAACGTTCTCCACCAGGATGTCGCGGGCCGCCGAGTCAAAGTCGACGATCTTGGCGTAGTTGGCTCCCGAGGTGAAGTTGAACACCGGAGCGGTGCCTGAGCCGTAGGCTCCGATGATCATGTTCTGCTGGCTGATGTACATGCCGCTGGAGGTGTTGTAGGTGGCGCCGCGCTGGAAATAGATCGCGCGGTTGTTCGCCAGCAGTTGCCGGGCCCGGTCAAAGGTTCGGATGGGCGCGGATTGCGAGGTGCCGGCATTGGCGTCATTGCCCGAAGGAGACACATAGATGACGCTTCTGGTGTTGGAGCCCACGGTCACCTGTCGCGTGGTTGAAGCGCTGACCCCGGACTGATTGGTGATCTTGAGCGTGATGGTGTAGGTGCCGGGATTGTTGTAGGTGTGAGCGGCGTTGAAGCCGGTCAGCGTGTTGAAAGAGCCCGCTGAATCGCCGAAGGTCCAGTCATAGCGCGCGGTGTTCTCATTGCCCAGGCCCAGAGTGGAGCTCAGCCCGTGCACGTGCACGGTGAAGGGAGCCATCCCGCTGGTGGAGATCGCCGTGATCGCCGGCGCGGGGGCGGGTCCGGTCGGATTTGGAATCGGTGTGGGAATGGGAGTCGGAGTGGTGGTTGTGAACGTCGTCACGTGACGAATGATTGCAACAACCTGGTTGCTGGAATTACGGACCAGCGCTTGGACTTCAGCAGCGCCGGGCGTCACGGTCTTCAACTTTGAAGCCGGATACACAAACGGCGCGGAATAGTCAGCGATGGGCGCCTGGATTGCGCCGGCAACATTCGACCACGTCTGGAACACGACGTTGGCATTCGTCGGCGCGCCCGCGAGAAGCTCAAGCTTGAGATTGACTCCCGAGCCAATCACGTACGGACTCGGCGGATTGACAAATCGCGCGATAGGTCCCGCAGCCGCCATGGTTTGGTGTTCATCGATAATCTGCCCAAGCGCATCAATCAGATCGGAATCACGCGGGGCCTGCGTGTCGAGCACAACTGGCTCGGGCAGGGATTTCGTCTCGGGTCGCTGAGCGTGGCCCGTCACAGTCACCATGCGCCATCCACCATTGGCCTGCAGAAGAATCGCGCGACCGGCGGAGATTGAGATCGTTTCCGGCAACAGGTCTTCGATCATTCCCGCGCGCCTGGCGCCGGCAGATGACGCGACCGACTTTGCGGGGACAAGCACATCAACCTCATCGAGCACGGGCAGGTAGATTTGATTGCTCTGCTGAATCACCCCGCCGGGAATGTCATCCTGCTCAAAGGGCAGGCCGGCGACACCCAGGGTGAGAGGCGAGTGGTTGGCCCGAGCCGCGGTAACCATTTCGCGCAACAGTTGGGCGAGGGACTGCTCATATTCCGCGCCGAGATTGTTCGATCCACTCAACGCGGCGTCGGTAGCGGACTTTGAATCGCCTGACAGCCAATCGTAGGACAGCGGCGCATCGCTCAGTTGGATGATCAATGCGCTGTGCGGCGCCACGTCGGCTGCGGCGTGAATGCGACCGACCGCGTCCGCAATCACCGCGGCGCGCATCGCGCTGTTCGTTTGCAGCCAGCCGCTGGGCTGCCCCGCTTCGACAACAACGATCGTCGGCGGATGCGCGGGATGCTGCCAGCGAGTCGCGGCATGCACCATCGTGCCTTGAGCCGCGACAATTGCCGCAAGCGCCGCTGCGCCAACATGATTGGCTGCTCGTTGCAGTGCGCCTTGAGACGCAAAGCAGTTGAATTTCTTTGAAGCATGAATTGACGCGGGGCGACGCGTCGCACACAACTGATCGTGTGATGCCATTGATAGTCCTCCGTTGAGATCGCTCCGCGCACCACGCGCGAGGCTGGAACTATTTCGACCAAGCCGGCTGAGCAGACTCAACATTTTCGGGCACGTTACCGATGGCCGGGTGACCTATGTTGGAGCATTTCAATTTGCACCGGGTGAATAGAGGCAGCAGGCGCGCCGGCGGAAGTCAGGCACGCAGTCGCAAACACGCCACTTGGAATTTTGCAAGACGGAATCCAAGTGACCGCTGTTTTTCATCAAACCATCCAACTGATCAATGACAGCCGGAGCGACGTTCACCTCACCCAAGTGACGCTGCTTCACCGCGGCTTTTACACTCACCGTTCCGGGTGCAAAAATAATTTTTGCGGATCACCCGGCTGTGCACAATCTGTGGATCACACGCGCAGCCGCTTCCATCCGCCGTGCATGAAGCGGGCGGAGAAGAGCATTGCGCGAACGACCAGTTCGCCACATAGCGCCATCCAGATTCCTTCAATGCCCCAACCCAGGTACACGCCCAGCAGCCACGCAGCGGGCAGGCGAACGAGATAACTGGACAACGAGGTGATCAGGAACGGCCAGACGGCGTCCCCCGCCCCGCGCAGGCCTTGGCGAATCACCATCGCAATCGCGAAGAAGACTTGAATCGTCCCAGCAATGAACAGCAGCCGCGGCGTGTATTGAAGGTGCACTGGTTCGCTGCTGATGATCGAGGTCAACCCTTCGCCGACCGTCATGAACAGAACGCCGAACAATCCCATGATGATGCACGCCACGGCAGTGCAGGCGATTATGCTCTTCTGTGCCATGACCGGATTTCGCGCGCCGAGATACTGCCCCGCCATCGCGCCGGCGGCGGTTCCCATCGCAAAGCCCGGGAGAAAACTCAGCGCCTCCCACTGCACCGCGATGATGTGCGCGCCCTGCAGGCCTTCCGCCGCGCCACTGGGCCCGATGCTCCGCGCAATTTGGCCGATAAACGCCAGAACGAACAGGTTCACGCCCCACATCGCCATGCCTTCGAAGAAATTGGGAACACCCAGGGTGACAATGCGCCGCGTCATCAAACGATCCGGCAGCATGTGATTCCATTCCAGACGAAGATCCTTGACGCCCCGAACGAGAATCAACACCGTCATCGCCGCACCGAAAACATAACTTATAGCGGTGCCGCCCGCGATGCCATACACATCAAGATCAAAATGAAATGGATTCTGAAGGACGGAGCCGCCCACTTGAATATCCACGCCCGAGAGAATCCACGAGAACACGATGTTGACGATGTTGACGCCCACCGCGATGAGCGAGGGCAGCGTGGTTTCGCCAGCGCCGTGCATGCACATCGATCCCACCATCATGATGCCGGTGAACGGCATGGCAAGCGCGATCATGTGCACGTATTGCGTGCAGTACACGGTTGCCTCGTCGGACAACTGGCATAAATGCGCAAGCGGCACGGTCGTGAACCACATCGCTGCGCCGACCAGCGCGCCCCACGTCACGCTCAAGCCCAGCGCCTGTCCCAGCGCACGGCCACTCTGCTGAAGATCGCCCGAACCCATCCCACGCGCGATCAACACCTGCCCTCCAATGCCCAATCCCGCCATCGCGATGCCGATGAGCCAGCCGACGTACGAGCCGATGCCGATGGCGTCCATTGCGGGAACGACAACTTCATTGCGAAGATTTCCCGCAAGGATTTTGTCCACCAGCCCGACGCCCGCAGCCATGAACTGTTGAAAGAGCACCGGCAACGCGAGAATCCAGATCGCAGTCCACATCGGCTTACCGGCAAGTTTGCCGGCGCGAATGACACCCGCCGCCTCGACTTCCATCTCCGCGACTTCGACGGAGACTTGCTCAGCAATCGGAGTGTCTGGCTCAACGACGCTTTCGCTGTCAACGGCGTCGGGAACTGGATGATGTGGCGGCAGCCGGTTCAAGCCGGCGATTGTACGCCCGCGGACTCTGGAGGCGAGACCTGCAGCGCAGCGTTTGCGTGAAGTCGCTTGGCGCGATCGCGGCGAGCCTTGGAATCTGAAACCGCGAGCACCGCGCACACGGTTCGCTCGGGCTTGAGCGATTTCACCAGGCGCGAAGCCGCCTTCAACGTCGCGCCCGTGGTGCGCACATCATCGACAATCAACACATGAAGACCGGTGAGAGGCCACCCGCCGATTCTTCGCCGAATGTGCAAGCCGCGCGATCCGCTGCGACGCCGGGCGCTTGGCACAAGGGTGACCTGTGGCGGCTGGGTGTTCTTTCGCAACACGCGAACGATCGGTACGTCGAGCACTCGCGAGACGCCTTCTGCAATCACGTGCGCATGATCCACGCCACGATAGAGCCGGCGCGGCCAAGGCATTGGCATCGGCACGATGATCATGCGATTCACATCGATCACCTTTGCATCGCGAATGCATTCGCCCAATCGCATTCCGAGGAATGTTCCCATTTCCGTCCATCGCTGATACTTCACTGCACGCACCCATTCCAGAAGCGATTCGGTGTACGTGCCCAAACGCAGCACGCCATCGCCGATTCCGCCGGAGAGTTCCGCGCCGGCGCGGCAGGTCGCGCAGCCCGTCGCAGTGGCCTCGCCCGGCCCCACTGAATCACCGCAATGCTGGCAGTATTCCGCAGGCGCGTCGGGCTTCCAGTTCGCATCAGCGATCGCCCGCTCGACAGGCGGAAAGGCAAAGCCGATCCACTGCTCAGCGGCGAGATCGACAGCCGCGCAGATTCGATTCCGCAGCGACGTGAAGCGCATCGCCGCAACATACCCGGCCCGCACGATTGCATCAACGCAGCCGCCAGCCTCACCGCACCCTCAACCGCACCCGCAAACGCCGATTCGGATACAACGGATTATGACGAAAAGTCGTTTGAACGGCTTCGGCACGCTGCAGCGCAGTAGTTTGCACGCACATTCACCGTGCGTTACCGTCACACCATGGCTGACCTCGATCATCTCGCCGCTCGCATGCTCTGCGTGGGACTTGAGGGACCAACCATCTCATCGCAACTGCGCGATCTGCTCCATCGTGGCGTCTCATCAGTCATCCTCTTCACGCGCAACTATGAATCGCCTGCTCAACTCGCCGACTTGTGCTGCCAGATAAAATCGGCCGCGAATCGACCGATCATGATCTGCGTCGACCAGGAAGGCGGGCGCGTGCAGCGGTTTCGCGAACCCTTCACCATCATCCCATCGCAGCGAGAACTCGGCAGCCGGCGCGATCCACAGCACGTCCAGCGTATCGGCCGCGTCATGGCGAGGGAACTGCGAGCCGTCAACATCGACATGAACCTCGCGCCCGTGCTCGATGTCGATTCCAACCCCGCCAACCCCGTCATCGGCGAACGCTCCTTCGGCCGCGATCCGCAACTGGTCGCAACGCTCGGCTGCGCGCTCATCGAAGGCATGCAGTCATCCGGCCTCGCCGCGTGCGCCAAGCACTTTCCCGGTCATGGCGATACTTCCATCGACAGCCACTTCGATCTGCCGCGCGTCTCGCATTCCATCGATCGACTCGAGCACCTTGAACTGGTTCCCTTCCGCGCCGCGATCAACGCAGGCGTCGCCGCGGTGATGACCTCGCACATTCTCTTTGACGCCATCGATCCCGCTCGTCCCGCAACCATGAGCGCCGCAGTGCTCGACGCCATTCTCCGCAATCGCATGGGCTTCAACGGCGTGGTGCTTTCCGATGATCTGGAGATGAAAGCCATCATCGATCACTACGGCATCGAGCAGGCGGTGGTGCAGGGC
>CAMPIL010000210.1 GCA_946886375.1 uncultured Phycisphaerales bacterium | reverse complement strand
CGCCGCTCTCGATCGAGCCCAAGTCTGCGAATTGTGCGGATGCGCCATGGTGGTGCATCGCACCTGTCCAACCTGCAAGATTTCTTACGACGTTGAATCATCCGGCTGAATTGGCCTTTTCCCTTCATCGAACACACCCACGCACTGCTACAGGAGCATTCCCATGACAAGAACACGCATCGTTTCTTCCGTTGTTGCAATACTCGCCGCGGCCGCCGGCACGCCGGCCGCGTTCGCCGGCGCTCACACCTGGGACGTTATCGAAGTCTTCAGCAACGCCAGCGGCACGATTCAGTTCATCGAACTGCGCGAGATGAACGGCACTCCTGGTGAAACCTTCCTCAGCGGCCTCAAGGTCACCAGCGACGCGACCGGCAATCAGTACACCTTCCCGTCGAACCTCGTCGGCCCCACCAGCAACAAGAGCATTCTGCTGGGCACCGCCGCCTACGCGGCACTGCCGGGCGCCGTGGCTCCGGACCACATCATTCCCGCCAACTTTTTCGCTGTGGCCGGCGACACTGTTCGCTATCACGTCTATGACGTTTTCACCTTCCCCGCAGTTCCGACCAACTGCGTGAACTCGATGAACGACAACGCCATCGTGGCCATCAACTCGCCGCGCAATTACGCGGGCCAAACCGGTTCGGTGAACTGCGCGCCACCGGCGTGCCCATCCGACGTGACCGGCGATCACAACGTGAACGTGAACGACTTGCTTGCAGTCATCAACAGCTGGGGTGCGTGTCCGGTTCCGCCAGCGGCCTGCCCCGGCGACATTGCACCGGCTGGCGGCAACGGCACGGTCAACGTGAACGACCTGCTTGCAGTCATCAACGCGTGGGGTGCGTGCCCGTAAGCTGCTGTCGCAATTCAACAGAGCCCGCAAACCCCTGCGCAACGCAGGGGTTTGTTTTTGCATCCTTCACGCGGTGATTGTTGCCTGATCCCTCGCACCTTCGCTCGGATAGCGGGTTTTCCTTGGCTTGCTGTAATTTCCGATTACACTTGGCTTCGTGGGTTTGCCCCCGGGAGTTGGAGATTGAATCATGGTCAAGGCGTGTACCGTTGCCTGCGTTGCATTGATTGTGTGCTGCGAGAGATCATTCGCGCAATCTTTTGTCAACTTCGAAACTCCGCACGTCAATCCGCTGGACATTACGCCCGATGGCGGCAGGCTGCTTGCGGTGAACACCGCTGACAATCGGCTAGAAGTTTTCACGCTCGGGCCTTCCGGCCCCGTCAAAGCCGGTTCCGTTCCAGTGGGTCTTGAACCTGTCACGGTCCGCGCCCGCACCAGCACCGAAATCTGGGTCGTGAATCACGTCTCAGACAGCATCAGCATCATCGACCTGCCGACGATGCGCGTGACCAACACAATCAGCGTTGGCGATGAGCCGACCGATGTGGTTTTCGCCGGCGTGCCGCAACGCGCTTTCGTTTGCCTTTCGCAATTGAATCAGGTCAAGGTCTTTGATCCCGCAACGCTGAGCCAAATCGGCCCGCCCATCGCCATTCAGGGAGAAGATCCTCGTGCGCTGGCGACCGATGGCGTGAACGTTTATGCCGCGCTCTTCGAAAGCGGAACCGACACGACGATCCTCGATCTGGAGTCGGTTTCCTCCACGGTGAATCCATACGCAGGCGATCCCAATCCGCCACCCAACAGCGGCAACGGATTCAGCCCGCAGCAGAATCCCAATAATCCGCCCCCGCCGCGCGTGAGCCTCATCGTCAAGAAGGCCGCCAACGCCTGGGTTGACGACAACGCCCCGGTGCCCGGCGTCTGGACGAACGCGGTCACGTGGAACCTGCACGGTCATGATGTCGCCGTCGTCAACGCCAATTCACTTGCCGTGTCGTACGTCAACAGCCTGATGAACGCGAACATGCACGTATCGGTTAAGCCGAACGGGCAGGTGACGGTTGTTGGCACCGACGCGATCAATCACGTTCGATACGAACCCAATATTCGCGGCACGTTTGTCCGCGTAAAGGCGGCGGCGTTTCCCGCAGGCGGCGGATCGCCGACCGCCATCGATCTCAATCCCCATCTCACGTACGTCACAGCCAACATTCCCCAGAGCCTGCGCGATCAATCGATCGGAGATCCGCGCGGCGTCGCGTGGAACGCCGCCGGCACGCGCGGATACGTCGCCGGCATGGGCTCCAACAATCTCATTCTCGTTGACGGCAACTTCGCCCGCCTTGGACGCGTGAACGTGGGGCAGGGGCCGACGGGTATTCGACTCGATGAGCCGCGCGGCCTGTTGTACGTGCTCAACAAGTTCGACGCCTCGATCTCGGTTATCAACGAGCCATCGCTGACCGTCACCAACACGATCTCGATGCACGATCCGACGCCTGCGGCGATCAAGGCCGGCCGGCCGTTCCTGTATGACACTCATCGCACCTCGGGGCTGGGGCAGGCGTCATGCGCCAGTTGTCACATCGATGGGCGAACGGATCAGTTGTCGTGGGATCTGGGCGATCCCTCGGGCAGCGTCAAGCCGTTCAATCAATTCTGCCAGCCCGGCCCGCCGTTTCCCAACCAGTGCGAGAACTGGCATCCAATGAAGGGCCCGATGGCCACGCAGACGCTGGTGGGCATCTCTGGGGCTGAGCCGCTGCACTGGCGCGGCGACCGTGAAAATCTGGCTGCGTTCAATGGCGCGTTCGTCGGTTTGCTGGGTGATGACGCCCCGCTGACGCCGCAAGAGATGTCGCAGTTCACCGCCTTCGTGGCAACGCTGCGCTTTCCACCTCAACCCAACCGCAATATCGACAACACCCTGAAATCGACGTTCGCCAACGGCGGGAACCCGCAAACTGGCGAATTGCGATTCCTGAACCAGCCGATCGACGCCGGTGCAGTCACATGTGTCTTCTGTCACGCGATGCCGACCGGGACCAGCGGCCAGATCACGCCGGCTTCGGCCCTGCAGGACACGCAGAGCGTGAAGGTTCCCCAATTGCGCAACATGTACGAAAAGACTGGATTCTTCAAATCGTCATCCGCCAATAACAAGGGCTTTGGCTTCGTCAAGGACGGTTCCATCGACACGATTTTTGAATTCCTGCAATTCAGCGGATTCACCTTCAACCCCAACGCAAATCCGCCGGCAACGTCCGACCAACAGCGCCGCGATATCGAAGCGTTCCTGCTCAGTTTTCCCAGCGGCACGCATGCGGGGGTCGGCGTGCAAACAACGGTGCTAAGCGGCAGTTCCGTTCCGCCGGCGCAGCAGACGCTGATCAATCAGATGATCGTTTTGGCTCAATCCAACCAAGTTGGTTTGGTCGTCAAAGGCCGGCAAGGCGGCATTGATCGGGGCTACACGTTCGCCGGAGCGAATTTCCAAAGCGATCGTGCCGCACAGACCATTTCAGCAGCGGCGCTGCTTTCGAACGCGGCCGCAGGTTCTGAATTGACTTACACCCTTGTGCCTGCGGGGTCGCAGGCCCGCGTCGGCATCGATCGCGATCTGGATGGATTCTTCGATCGCGATGAACTGGATGCCTGCAGCAATCCAGCCGATGCGCAAATCACGCCCACAAATCTCTGCCGGGCCGATCTCGCGCCCGCGCAAGGCGATGATTTGGTGAATGTGAACGACCTGCTGTTCGTGATCAACGCATGGGGCGCGGCTGGCACGCCGGGCCTTGTGGCCGGCGACATCACAGGCAGCGGCGGAGGATGTGGCGACGGTCTTGTGAACGTGAATGATCTGCTGGCGGTCATCAACGCGTGGGGTGCGTGCCCGTAAAGCCGCGCCCACTGGCCCAGTCGCGTGCGACTTCCTCTGCGATCTGCGCAAGCAGTTCGGCTGGCTCGCGCAGTGCGCGTTCGCGTCCGAAGCGTTCCTCAAGACTGATGTATCCCAGCAGCAATCCGCGATCTGGATCGCCAACGCAATGCCGCGCGCCCGGACCTGCGCTTCCGACGATGGCGATGGTCGGCACGCCTTGACGTGCCGCCGCTTGCGCGACGCCCATGCACGCCTTGCCTTGCAGCGATTGTGCGTCCAGCCTGCCCTCGCCGGTGAAAACCACCGTCGAGCCGCGGCACCGTTGATTGAATCCGACCGCGTCAAGCACAAGGTCGACGCCCCGTTCCAGCGTCGCGCCCAGTAGCGTCGCCAAACCGTAACCGGCTCCGCCCGCAGCGCCGGCACCGGGCTGGTCCGGGTCGCCGCCGGTTACCTCTGCCAGATGGCGCAACCCGGCATCCAGCGTTTCCACCTGCTGGGCTGTCGCGCCTTTTTGTGGGCCGTACACAGCCGCTGCGCCTGATTCGCCACAAAGCGGATTGGTGACATCGCACGCGGCGCGAAGGCGGATTTTTGATCGGGCATCCGCCAATCGCGGGGGCAATTCAACCTTGGCGATGCGCTGCAGCATGCCGCCGCAGAGCGGTTCAGAGATCGCTTCGCCGGACTGATCAAGAAACTTCACGCCCAAGGCCTGTGCGATTCCGGTCCCTCCGTCGACGGTGGCGCTTCCGCCCAGGCCGATGATGATTTCCTGGCAGCCGTGATCCATCGCCGTCTTGATCAGCTCGCCCGTGCCGAGGGTGCTGGTTCGCAAGGGGTTGCGTTGCTTTGGATCGACCAGCGACAGGCCCGAGGCCTGGGCAAGTTCAACAATGGCGACAGACTCATCGCCGCTGGGCCCCCAGCGGGCACGGATCGGCTGACCCATGGGGCCGGTGACGGTGGCGAAGTGGATCGAGCCGTTCCACGCGGAAACCAGCGCATCGAGCGTGCCCTCGCCCCCGTCTGCTACCGAACAAACTTCGATTTCGGCGTCAGGTTGTGCCCGCAATACGCCTTCGGCCATCGCCAGCGCGGCACGCAAACCGTTCAGCGATTCCTTGAAACTGTCCGGCGCACAAAGAATTTTCATCGCAGGTCACCGCCTGAAGAATAATTTTCCGATCAACCGAAGGCGGACGAAGCCCGTCCGCATTCCGAGAGGGTATTATCTGCAATCGCAACCGTGGATGATGCGCATGCCGATGATGAGCGTCAGCCACACAGCCGGATGCGGAGTCTGGATCGTCTTTGAATGGATCTCAGTTTTCTCAATGACGCCGAAGCGTTGATGAACAGCTACGGCCCGGTGGCAGTGCTCGTGCTGCTCATGCTGCCGCTGATGGGCGAGGACGTCATCATTATCCCCGCGGGGTTCCTGATCGGCCAAGGGCACCTGAACTGGTGGCAAACCTTCATCTGCGCGTACGTGGGCGCCTTTATTTCCGACAGCATGTGGTATTGGGCCTGTGCACGCTGGGGTACCCCGCTGCTGCACAAAAAATGGTTCAAGCGGCTGGCGCACCCGCGGCGAATGCTGCAGGCCAAACATCAGATCGAAAAGCGCGGCGCGTGGCTGATCGTCACGGCGCGCTTCGTGCCCGGCAGCCGCACCTCCGCCATGATCATGGCAGGTCTGCTCCACATGCCCGCATGGAAGTTCATCGTGGCCGAGGCTGGTTGTCTGCTGCTGACCGTCCCGATGCAACTGGGGCTGGGGTACCTCATCTCTCACCACGTCGGCAACGTTGGCACCGCCGGCTCGATCATGACGGTGCTGGGCGTGGTGGTGGCGCTGATTGTCGGAGCGTTCCTGTGGAACTGGATCACGCAGCATCGTCGTTCGGCTGAGCGTTCACCGCGATCCAAGGCGGCCTGGCTTCGCCGCTTTCGCCCGTCCCGCGTCATGTCTCGCGGCAAGAAACGCGTGCCCGCCACGGGCGGGTAAAGCCTGCTTAGCCTGGTGAATCCGACAGCAGCCGCACCGCTTCTTCATAATCGGCGCGTTCGTTTACGTTGTGCAACTGACACAACAGCGCCGCCGGCAGCGTGACGATGTGCGGGTTCAACTCGGCAATCAACCCGGCCATCGATCGCTGATGTGAATTGAGCAGCCTGCGCACCACCGGCAATACCTGCGCACTCAGGCGCGCCGGCATGGGCTGCACGACATCGCACCCTTCGATCCGAAACACCGTCGCCAACGCCTCGGATGACTGCGTGAGCAACTCAAGCGTCTGCGCCGAAATCAACGGCAGATCGCATGGGCAGATGATGAACTGCTCACTTCCGTTCAAAGTCCCACCGTTCGCCGCGGCAAGCAGCGCCTCGATGCCTCCCAAGGGGCCGAGGTCCGGACGCAAATCCTCAATGAGCGGATAGCCGACGTCGCGGGCGATTGATCTGGACCCTACCGCCACCACCTGCCGTGCAACCTGACTGAGCGTCGCGGCAAC
Source organism: uncultured Phycisphaerales bacterium (assembly GCA_946886375.1). The sequence continues at coordinate 275 of CAMPIL010000210.1, read as the reverse complement.
GTGCTGGAGCATCGTCCGGCCGTCGGGCATGAGCATTGCGTGCTTGGGAGTTCCCATGCGGGAACTTCTTCCGCCCACGAGCACAGCACCGACGTGAACGTGGCGGTCCATGGTCTCATCGTACCGGGGCGCAGCATCGCACAGCCGAGTGTTCCCGTTCAGGATTGATCGATCGTGTGCGCCGGCTGCTGCACGAAAATGTCTGCGGCGGGCTGGATGACGCCGCATCGGAGCAGTCGACGGCCGATGTCGATCAGGGAAGCCGCTGACGCTCG
>CAMPIL010000209.1 GCA_946886375.1 uncultured Phycisphaerales bacterium | reverse complement strand
CAGATACGCGGCAATCGGATTGGCTTCCATCATCCAGTTGGCGCGAAGAAACGCCAGCGTGACGATCAGGTCCGCAAGGCTGAGCACGATGATGCCGGCAACCAGCAGGGTGACGCGTCGTGGGCGGCTGGGCCAACGTGCCCACCAGTTCACATTCCGCGGACCAAATCGGGCTGTCGATGCCGATGGTGATGGCTTGCCGATCGCGTACCCCATGGATAATTCCTCAATTCGGCGAAACGGCTCGCCACCACAGTATTAAAAGGCGTCAGTAGAGGCATCGGTCAATGAGAACGTCGTCTTGAAATGCCGCCCTACCATTGATCGTTCGCGGCCAATCGCCCCGGCTGGAAGTCTGTTTGAGCAAATCAGGAAACCACGCGATGCCCATAACCCGACGCGGGATGTTGTTGATGGCGGCGATGCTCGGGCTCTGGCCCGTGCCGCTGCTGGCGCAGATTGAGAACCCCGTTTACGTCGACGACTCACCCCAGGCCTGGGAGCTGTTTCGACAGGCCAGAGATCAAAGTCGCAACAACGCAGGCGAAGCGGTGCGGCTTTACCAGGAACTGCTGGATGAGTTCGGCTTCAAACTCATTCCTTCATCAGAGAGTTCAAGTGAACACCTTGTTGGCGTACGGCAGCGAGTCACCGACGCGCTGCTCGCCGATCCCGCGATGCTCGACCGCTATCGCGTCATGCAGAGCGCGCCGGCGGAACAACTGCTTCAAGCCGGCGAACTGGAGCGGCTGGCTCTCACGCGACTCTTGACGGAGTCTGGGTTGGAATCCCTTCTCCGACTTGGTCAGCGTGAACTTGAGGCCGGTCGCTTCCGCGCCGCATTGCATTGGCTGGAGCAGGCTCGCACGCATCCGGACCTTGCAAGGCGCCGCGCCGCGTTGTGTTTGTCGATGACGGGCATGGCGTTTCATTATCTTGGCGAGGCGGTCCAGGCTCAGGCCATTGCGGATGAATTGTCTCAATCCGGAACCGACGGTCAGGCGTGCGCTGCTCAACTTAACGCGTTGATTGCCAAAGGGCTGACCGTGCCGGATGCTTCGGTTCGCTCGGTTTCCACACTTGATTTCGGGCAGGCATCGGAACTTGATGACGTGGTGGCGCAGGCGATCTGGTCAGTGTCGCTGGAGGATTCGCTGTTGCATCGCCGCAACGCCGCGGCTCGCGAGGATCAGCCGTTTGCCCCTCCGGGCGCGCCGCTGGTGGACCCGCGCCAGCGTGATGCGGACCTTGCCACCGCCATGCCCACCGTTGCAGGCGAACTGGTGTTTATCAACCAGGGTCACACCGTGCTTGCGCTGAACCGGCTCACCGGACGGCAGGTGTGGAAATACTCCAATCTCAGTCCGCTGTCATTTTCCGATCGCGATGCCGTCAACGCGCTGGACATGAACATCGTGTCGGCCACGACTGACGCCGTGGTCACGCTGACGGGCTACGCGCAGTTGATGAGCCGCTCGGAATCCGGGCGCGTGATCTGCCTGGATGCCCAGACCGGATCGCTGCGCTGGTCGGCCAGTCTCGCGGGATTGGTGGATGCGGCGTCGAACGAGCAGTTGTACCCCTATGGCGTGCCGGTGATCGCCGAAGGCATGGTCTTTGTCGCCGCGCGGCGGGTGAGCATGCAGGCGATGACCAGCGAATACGTCGTCGGCATCGACCTGGCCAGCGGCAACGTGCGCTGGGTTCGCTACATCACATCCAGCGGCGGGCTGCGAGCCGGCATTCGCCCCCTTGGCACCATGGTGCATGCGAGAGTTCAAAGCGGCGCAGAACATCCGGGGGGCGCGACGGTTGAATACGGACTGTTTGTCTCCAGCGCAGTGGGGGCCACGGCCCGCATCGAACCCACCACAGGCGAAATCCGCTGGCTGTGCAGATTCAACACGCCTATCGGAGGTGGACTGTCCGAGCAGAGTCGCCGCCCATGGGAGATGACCGGCCCGGTGATAACGCCGCTCGGCGTCATCGCCGTTGAGCCGGATCAGCGACGCGTTGTGGTGCTGGATGTTGAAACCGGCGCGGTATTGGCCAGCCACAGTTCCAACTCCACCGCCGATTGGAACCAGCCACGTTACCTTTTGGCCGACGACAAGCGCGTGTACGCCGTCGGCTCTGAAATTCGCGCGTTCAATCTGGAGGACCTGGAAGTGCCCGCGTGGCGGCTTCCGGCGGTGCAGGAAACCGAAGGCGCTGTTGCTTCGGCCCCGCCGGTTGAGATTCGCGGCCGGGTGCAGGTGGTGGGTGGCGCTTTGATTGTTCCCACTGCCGAGGCCTTGCTCTTGGTGGACAGCGCCACGGGGCAGATCAGCCACCAACTCGCGGTGCAAGGCGGCGGCAATCCGCTGGCGGTGGAATCGCAGTTGCTGCTAGCCTCGGGCGAGCGGCTGGATTCGTTCATGTCCTTCACCAAGGCGCAGCGCATGCTCCGTGATCGCATCACGCAATCGCCAGCCGAACCCGAACCGGCGCTGTCGCTGCTGCGACTGGGTATGCGCGTGCGAAATCTTGCGCTTTCGCTGGAAGCGGCGGACCTTGCCATGCGCGCCATCGATCGTCTGGTCGTGGCCAACACGCAGGAGGCCCGCTCGGCGACCTATCGCGCGGAATTGAATGCCTTGCTGCTGGAACTGGCGCAATCCAATGTCGCCGCCACGCCACAGGAGGGCGAATCACTCTTTGCGGCGCTCAACAGCGCGGCAGTGGAAACACCGCAACGGGTGGAGTACCTGCTGGCCTACGGACAATGGCTGGAAAGTCACGCGCTGGATCGCGCGGTGGAGAGTTACCAGTCCATCCTTTCCAACGCGACCTTGGCCGAATCCTGGCGCGCCGACGGCGGGACCATGCGCCCTGCGGCGGCATGGGCGCGGCAGCGCGTAATGGACCTGATGACCCAGCGCGGGCCGGCGGTGTATTCCCCCCAGGCGGATTTTGCGGCCCTTCGGCTCAAGCAGATCACGGCGGCGGCAACTCCGCCGCTGGAGGATTTGCAGGCGCTGTCAGAGCAGTTCCCGTTCTCTGATGCCGCGATTGATGCGGCGATCATGGCGAGCGCCATCCAACTGCAGCGGGGCGAGACACGCGCCGCCGCCGCGACGCTCGTGCAACTCTACCGCGATGCGCCTCGAGCCGAAGCAGCGCCGCGATTGCTTGGCAAATTCGTCTCCATCTGCTTGCAAGCCGGCTGGACCGACCAATGCGAAGCCGTCATGCGCCAGGTCAACGCTTCGCATGGCGATCTTGCGCTGATCACCGATGCCGGGCCGCTCAGCCCCGTCGCATGGCTGCAGGCGGTCGACGCCGAGCGAAACGAGCGCGGCATGCGTCTGCCGGTCGTGCACGACATCGCCGACGCCACCAACGCGCAGGTGGTTCCCGGAAGTCTTGTGCCACCGTACCAGTCGGTTTCAGTGTCGTACGCCAGTTCGGCGTCGCGCGCTTCGCTGGCCAACCGGGCGCTGCTGCGCGACGGCAAGGTTGTGCGGCTGGCGCAGTCGCCTGTCGCGCAGCCGCTGTGGACCGCGCCCCTTGCCGATGATCTTCCTGAAGCGCTCTGGCAGACCGACCGCGACGTTCTGTTGTGGTTCAAGTCCGATCCACAAGACCCCAAGGCGGTCATGATCAACGCGAACGATGGCAAGACTCGCTGGACCACGCCGCGCATTGCCGACCTGCTCGCCGATCCCGTGCGCGACCTGGCACGGAACCGCAGCATCCGGGACCACATGCCCGACGGCGAAGCGTTCGATCCGAACCAGACGCTGCCGCTGGTGAACAGTCAGTCGATCATCGTTGTTCAGCGCACCGGGGGAGTCGCGGCGATCGACCTCGTCGACGGCCGGACGCCGCGCTGGATCAGAAAACAGACGTTGGAGCAGGTGCATCTGGTGGCGCTGCATGAGACCGCGCTGGTGCTTGCGGGCATGGCACGCGAGGCGCCGGAGGCGGGAGCCCAGGGTGAAGCCGATCTCGTGCCGCGCATCCTCGTGCTTGATCCGGCCACTGGTCATCCACTGCTGGACCAGGCCCTCGCATTGCGCGAAGTCGGCCGCGGCGGGGTGAAGTGGATGCGCGTCACGCCGCTGGGGACGCTGGTGTATGGATCGATGCAGGGCGTTCACGCCATCGACCTGTACACCGGCAAGCGACTGTGGAGCAACGCCGACTACGCGGCGCTCGATTCGCAGCGAGCCTGGCAGATCGATGACCAACTCGTCATTGAAGATCAGCGCAGCAGGCTGCGTGCGATGAACCTGCGCGACGGCAGCGTGTCAGAGCCCTTCGAAGCGCCCGTCCGCGGCGAATGGGATCCGCTGGAACTGCGGCAACTGATGATTGCGAGCGATCGAGTCATAGCGCATTACCCGCAGCGCATCGTGGCCTATGACGCAAGCGCCGGTGCGATCGCCGGGGCCGATGTCGTCAGCGATGATCGCGATTATCGCTGGCTGCTGCCCGCACAGGATCAGTTCGTGCTGATCAGCAGCCGCACGCTGCAGTCGCCAATCCCCGACCAGCCCGGCCGGCGCACGCAGCAGTGGACGTACCTGATTTATGTCCTTTCCGACAATTGCAAACTGCTGGGCGAACCGGCGAAACTTCCCACGCTGAACGACCGGGTGCAGCAGGCTGCCGTGATTGACGGCTGGCTGCTGCTTTCCACGCAAAGCGAGACCTTGTCGATCCCCATGTCAAAGTGACGCCAACTGCGCCTGCGGGCATGACGTACACTGTGGGGTATGAGTCGCACGCTGCGGCCAACTCCGGATGAATCGCCCGAACTCCAGCGGCTGGTTGCGCAGTTGGCGCGGCTGGGGGCAGAGACGCGGACCGAACGCCGCGTCAAGCGCGTGCTGCCCTGGTTCTTCTCTCTGGCCATTCACCTGGGCCTGGCGCTGGTGGCGGGCTTCATCACGTGGAGCGTGACGAATCGACCGGCCAAGGAAGAATCAGCGTTGATCGTCGCGGATTTCAACGCGATGCGCTACGACCCGGTCGCCTCAATGCAGCAGGCCGATGATGAGCGGGCAGTCGCGCCGGCCGTGATGGACCTTGCCGCGCCTCTGCCCACACCTGACCAAATCATCGCCGGCATGAGCGCGGGCGAGAGCGATCCACTCGCCGCGCTCGACATCAGCGGCTCAAGCGGCGAATCCGCGGCAGCGGCGCTCTCGCGGCTCGCGCCGTCCGGCGGCGGACACGCGGTGAGTTTCGCGGGCGCGAAGGGCTCCAACGCGAAGAAAATCGTCTACGCAATCGACGCCTCAGGCTCAATGATTGCGCACATTCAGACGGTGATTGATGAACTGGCGCGGTCGCTGGCAAATCTGTCGCCGCAGCAGTCGTTCGCGGTGATTTTTTTCCAGGGCAACAGCGTCATGGAGGTTCCGCCGCAAGGCAGACTTGTGCCTGCCGAGCCTGCCGCCCAGCAGCGGGCGCTTGCGTGGATGAGGGAACACGTGATTCCGCGCGGCGGGACCAATCCGCTGGCCGCCATCGAACGGGCCCTGAAACTCAAGCCCGACGTGGTGTTCCTGCTCAGCCAGAACATCACCGGCTACGGACAGTTTGAAATCGATCAGCGCGATCTGCTGGCGACGCTGGATAAACTCAATCCCGCCGATGCCTCCGGCCGCCGCGCCGTTCAGATCAACTGCATTCAATTCCTCGATGCCGACCCGCTCGACACGATGAAACTGATTGCGCAGCAGCACGGGTCGCCCGACGGCTACAAGTTTCTCTCCCGCTCAGAATTGCGCATCGCAGGACCATGAAAACGCCCCACATGAGAACCGCCATGTTTCGACCCTTGATTCTGCTGACTGCGATCTTGTGCCTTGCGGCCGCGGTTGTGTCTTTTCCTGCCGCGGCACAAACCGACGCTGAGGAGGAGCCGGCCGCAAGCGCCGCATCTGCGGACGAATCGTTCGCCAGCGCGTTTTTCGTTTCGCGCGTCACCGCGGCCGACGGAACCAAGTCTCTTGATGTCTTCGGCAGCGTTCTTTTATGGATTCTGCTGCTGCTGTCGGTGTCATCGGTCGGGCTCATTGGAATGACTGTGCTGTCGAATCAGCGCAAGGCGTTCGTGCCCGCCGGCGTCGTGGACAAGGTGCGGAGCATGCTCGCGGCGGGGAAGTATCGCGAAGCCATCGAGCTGACCGCCGTCGAAGAGAGTTTCTTCAGCAAGGTGCTCAATGCGTCATTGCGTGAGGCCAACCACGGTTACGCCGCGGTTGTTCGCGCCCTGGAGCAGGCGTCGGATGAACTGACCACCATGCGACTGCGGCGTGTGGAGTATCTGAACATTCTGGCGCAGATCAGCCCGATGATCGGATTGTTCGGAACCGTGTGGGGCATGATCCTGGCGTTCCGCGCGATCGTGATGGCCGGCGGCAACGCCGACCCGGTTATGCTGGCCGGCGGCATCGGCACGGCGCTGACCACCACATTCTGGGGTTTGCTCATTGCCATTCCCGCGCTGACCAGTTACGGATTTGTCCGCAACCGCATAGATGAATTCACCACCGAAGCCACTC
>CAMPIL010000208.1 GCA_946886375.1 uncultured Phycisphaerales bacterium | reverse complement strand
GATGTGACCCGTCTGCGCAACCTTCACCTGACGACGAAAGTGGTGGATCAACTTGACCGCCCCGTTGAGCGGCGCGTGTACTCATGGGATTCGGTCGATCCGCCCAAGGCTGAAGGCACGATCGACTCGTTCATCGTGGGCAGTCCCGCGGCGGCGCGCGAGCAGGCTGGCGGCGTGAATGTCGTCGAAGCCTCCAACGTGGTAGATGGGAGCGTCGTTGCGGCTACGACTCAGCCCTCGGTTGAAGACAAGGCGGCGACGGTGGTGAGCAACTTCTATTCGCTGGTCGATGCAGAGATCACCTTGCAGTACCGCATCAAGACGATCGATCAGGACAACGAAAACGGATTGCTGGAGTATCTGCAGTTCGGCACCGAATCCATCGCGCGGCGGCAGTCGTTGTCGGACCGTGAGCGGACCCTGAAGGCGCTGGCCCTGGCGGAAATCAGCAGGCATTTCTCGCGGTATTCGCTGGATGAAGTGCTCTCGCCGGGGCGAACACGACTGGCCGACGACCTGCGGAAGAACATTCAGGAGTCATTTGACCGGCACAACGCGGGCGTTCAGGTGACGGCGGTGAACCTGCCGATGCTGCGGCCGTCGGGCAGTTCCGCGCCCTCGTTTGAGGAACTGAACGTGAGCGTGCAGGCGCGTCGGCAGCGGATCGCGCAGGTCCGTCGCGACGTGTTCAATCGCCTGACGTTTTATCTGGGGAACGCGGCGATTGTGGACCAGGTGCTGGCTGCAATCAATGAGTACGACCGGTTGAAGGCGGAACTCGGCGCGGACGCCGAGCAGGCGATCCTTCAGCGCCAGCACACGGTTGACTTGCTCGTGGCCGGCGCGGGCATGGCGGCGCAGGAAATCGACAACGCGAAGACAGACCGCTGGATCACGTTGATGAGCAAACGCGCCCAGGCCGACCGCGTGCAGAGCCAACTGGCCGCGTACAGGGCCGCGCCTGAACTGTACCGTCAGCGCGAGACCATGAAGGTGTACAAGCAATGGCTCCCGGTGATGGACAAATACATCATCGCGATCGATCCGTCGCAGGTGGGCATCGACGTCGATCTGAAGAAGATCTCGTCGCTTCACGAATTCGCCGGCGCCAGTGAAGAGGAAAAGAAACAGCAATGAACAAGTCAATGGCCATATTCATCGGGGTGGTGCTGCTGATCGTGCTGCTGGTGTTCAGCATGACCTACACGGTCAATTACAATGAAGTCGCCATCCGCACGCGGTTTGGACGCGCGGATTCCAGCAGCATCGAGCGCGAGCCGGGCTTGAAGTTCCGCCTGCCCCTGTTCGCTGACAAGATCACGACGGTGGATACGCGGCTGCAGCTCCGCGAATCGCCGCTGGAAACGATTCTCACCACCGACGGCCAGCAGGTCATGGTCCGCGCGTTTCTGCTATGGCAGGTGAACACGAAGGTCGATGACGGGCCGTTCACGTTCTTCACGCGGTATCCCGGCGGCATTGACGAAGCCAACCAGTGGCTCACTGATCAACTGCGAACGGCGCTGATCACCGGCTTGAGCCGCTACAAGTTCGACGACCTGATCGGCCCCAACAGCCGCATCGATACCGCTGAGCAATCGATCATGAGTGAATTGTCCGGCCTGACCGCCACGGGCATCGAGCCTGTGAGCGTGGGCATCGAGCAACTGGTGCTGCCCGGCAAGACGACGACGGCGGTGCTGCAGCGCATGCAGGCGACGCGCGAGTATCTCTCGCAGGCCGAGCGATACAAGGGCGACGCCGAGGCGTCCGGCATCGAATCGCGAGCCAAGTTGCAAGCGGAAAAGATTCACGCGTTCGCGAATCAGCATGCGGAGGAGATTCGCGCTGCAGGCAACAAGGATGCGGCAAAATATCTGGAATTGATGGGACAGGATCAGGGATTGGCGATTTTCCTGGCATGGCTGGATACCCTTGAGGCCAGTCTTTCTGAGCAGACGACATTTGTCGTGCCGACGGCATTCGCCCCGTTTCACCTTCTGCGACTCGACACATCCACGGACAGCCGCGGCATTCCCCAGCCGGTGGCGGAGGGCGGGCGCATCTCCGCAGATCAGCCCGTGCAAGCCACGTCGAGTGAGCAGGCGCCGGAAAAGCAGGACGATGCACAATCGCCGTCAGCTTCGCGCTCCAATCCTTCCGGAGGTTCCTGATCATGGCTGATGTCAATCATCCTCGCGAAGATGATGATTCATTGCCGCCCGGCATGGGCGAGACGCCCTTTGGCCAGGAGCCGGAGGTTGACGATGATGCGCCGCGCCGCGCTGCGTCAGCACGATTCATCGTGGATTCCACGCCCGGCGCTGAAGCCGCCATGCGCGACGCCATGGACCCGGCCAACCAGTCGCTGGCCGATGCACTGCGATTGAGTTTCCGTGTCCTGCAGGCGGTGATTCTTGTGCTGGTCGTGCTGTTTCTCGCCTCGGGTTTTCAGACTGTTGATGACGGCGAAAGCGGCGTCAAGACAGTCTGGGGCAAGATCGTTCCGGAAGACGGTTCCGAAGCGCTCCACCCGGGATTGAAGTTCAGTTTCTTTCCATACCCCATCGGCGAGTTCATCCTGTTTCAGGCTGAGAACCGCACGGTGGAATTGACCGACGCCTTCGCACCGCGCATCCGTGGCAATCTGACGCACGAGCAGATGCTCGAGCAGGCTGACCTCCGCTCGCCTCTGGCGCCGGGGATCGATGGTTCGCTGCTCACGCGTGATGGCGACTTGGCACACCTGAAGCTGTCGGCGCGCTATGCGATCGATCAGGCCGGGGATTTCGTGCGACGGATCAACGACGACGACAAGACTCGCGACGCCGACCGTTTGGTTCGCCTGGCATTGCAGCGGGCGGCCATTCACGTGGTTGCAGGCGCGAGCTTGCAGGAGATGATTGACCAGACCGAGGACATTCGCGGCCGCATTCAGAACAATGCGCAGCAGGTGCTTGACGGACTCAGATGCGGCATCCAACTCACGCATGTTCAGGTGCAGGACGCCTATGCGCCGCTGGGCATTAAAAAGGCGCTGGGCGATCTGCAGGAAGCCCGAGTCGCCGCCGCCGCATCCATTGAACGGGCTCGCCAGCGCGCCAATGAAACGCTCAATCGCGTGGCCGGCAAGGATTACACCGAGTTGAACGCGCTCATCGAACAGTACGAAGATTCGCTGGAGCGCAACAACGAGACTGAAGCCGCATCGCTGCTGGCGGCGATTAACGCCAAACTCGATGAGAATGACGGCGATGTCTCGCAGATCATTCAATCCGCGAAGGCGTTCCAGTCGCAGATTGAATCGACGCTCGGAAACGAGTATCGGCGCTTCTCCAGCCTGCTTCCGGCGTATCGAAGCAATCCCATGCTCATGGTGCGCGAGCAATGGCTGCGGATGTACGCCAAACTTATTTCCCAGCCCGACGCGGAAGTGCTGTACGTGCCCGATCCGCTGATGTCCATCACGATCGGCATCGCCGGCTCAACGACGATCCAGGAAATCCGCCGCAAGGCGGTCATCGCGCGCAAGGAGCGCGAAACCAATATGAAGGCAATGGACGGGCGGTCGTACATCGAGCGCGCCAGCGACATGTCGATCGGAAAGGCCGGTCGCCAATTGAAGATCGAAAACGGCAAGGCTGTGCCCTTGGGCGTACCCCGCTGAGCGTGGAAATCACACATGGTGCAGAACGCGGATTCACTGGTTGTTGAGGCAGTCGGCCTGACCAAAGTCTTCAAGGACTTCTGGCTCCGCACCAAGGCGCGGGCCGTGGACAATGTCGATCTGGAGATTCGCGCGCACGAAATCTTCGGGCTGCTCGGCCCCAACGGATCGGGCAAAAGCACCATCATCAAGATGATCCTTGGTTTGCTGCACAAGACCGGTGGCAGGCTGACGGTCTTTGGCAGGCAGCCCACGGACGTGGCCATCAAAAAGCACATCGGCTTTCTGCCCGAAGAGTCGTACCTGTACCGATTCTTGAACCCGCGGGAAACACTGGACTATTACGGCAAGTTGTTCGGGCTTGATGCGCGCACCCGCCGCCGCCGCACCGATGAGCTGCTCGACATGATCGGCCTGTCGCAAGTCGCGCATCGGCCGATCGGCGAATTCTCCAAGGGCATGACGCGCCGCGTCGGGCTGGCGCAGGCGCTCATCAACGATCCTGATTTTCTGATTCTCGATGAACCGACGTCGGGACTTGATCCCATTGGCACGCGCCAGGTCAAGGACCTGCTTCTGGAACTCGGCCGCCGAGGCAAGACGATTTTGCTGAGTTCTCACCTGCTCGCCGACGTGGAAGACGTCTGCGATCGCATGGTGGTGCTGTACGGCGGAAAGATTCGCGCTCAGGGCACCGCGGATGAACTGCTCAGCGACATGGAGCGCACAGTGATCCAGACGCCGCGGCTCCAGGAATCCACCATCTCGCGCATCGAGCAGGTCATCCGCGAAAGCGAAGGCAAGGCGATCGACAAGGTGACCGCGCCGCGGCAGCGCCTTGAGCAGTTGTTCATGGACATTGTCGAGCGGGCCCGCCTTGAGCAGGTCGCCACATCGGGGGCGCTGGAAGGCAGCGGGACTGCCGCGTTCCTGCGCGCCGAAACTTCGCAGGGCGAAGCGCTGATTGATTCATTGCTTCGGGAACAGACCCCGCCAGGCGTCTCCCGCGCTGTGCTTGAACCGGCGAACAAGCCTGAGCACGATGGCGTCCGGGACGATGTGCTTGAACGGCTTGTGAAGGGAGACGCGCCCGAGCAGGTGCAGCCGTCACGGCCTGCCGCGCCGCCGCCGGCGGCGCCTAAAGATGTTGATGATTCGATCATTCGATCGCTGCTCGGCGACGACGGCTCAGACAAGCCCCAGCGAGGCGCCTGAACATGTGGCCGCTCATCGCCCTTTATCGGTGGCTTGACCGCATGCAGAAGACCCGATGGTTCCGCATCATCGTGGGTGTCATCGCGCTGACGGCGTGCGTGGGGTTCTTCGGCTCGCTGCTCTGGACGAGTCATGACATCGACGCACAGCGGCAATCTCTTTTCGCAGCATTGAGCAATCAAAGCGTTGAGCGCGGCGATGAACACGCCATCAGCCTGATGAACACCGGTGAGGTCTTCGTCAACAATCGACGTTATGGCGGGCCGGAATTTCTCACGCCGCGCATTCCGCTGTTTGATGAGGACGGCCAAATCATTCGCGTGGGCGCGCTGGTGGAGAGCCTGTTGCAGGAACAGAGGCCGCATTGGGCGCCCGGCTGGCTGCTGGATGAGCCGGCAACCGCGTTGATTCTCGCCATCGCATGCACCGCATGGCTGATGCTGATTGTGGGGCTGTCGCTGACGCTGCAATTTGTCTTGACGCTGATCGCCACCGCGGTGCCGGTCGTCGTCTGTTTGATGCTCGATCAGCAGCAGTTGATGCTCGGTGTAGCCGGCATTGGCGTGCTGACGTTTACGTTTTTGCTGCTGTCGCAGGTTTCGCTGCTGCTGCTTCGTCAGCCGCACCAGATTCCGGCGGTCGGGCACACCGTCATCAAAGAGGCGTCGCGTCGCGGCATTGGGCTGGTGTTCATCATCGTTTTGCTCGGCGCGCTGCCGATGCTGCCGCTGATGCTCGATCCCGAGTCGCCGCTGCGGTTTCGCATTCAGACGTTTATCAGTACAAGCCTCGGACTCACGTTTGCCGTGGCTGCAGTCATGACGCTGTTTTTCTCCTGCGCGACGGTGGCGTTTGAGATTCGCGATCGTCAAATCTGGCAACTCATGACCAAGCCGGTGGCCCGCTGGAATTATCTCCTGGGCAAATGGCTGGGCGTGGCGATGTTGAACCTGGTCATCGTCACCGTGGCGGGCATCTCCACGTTTGCCTTCGTGCAGTACATGCGTTCCCTGCCGGTGGAGAACAGCGAGGCGGGGCAGATGGATTTGCTCGCTGTCCGCGATGAAGTGCTCACAGCGAGAATCGGCGGCAAGCCCGATTACCAGACAATGACGCCTGAGGACCTTCGCGAGCGCTTCAACGAAGTGATCGAGAATGATCCGCAGTTGTCGAAGCTGGAGAATATCCCTCCCCGCACCAGGCGTGAACTTGAGCAGAAGATCAAGACAGCGTTCACCGCCGGCCTTCGGTCGGTTCCGGTTGGCGGCTACCGCGAATACGTGTTCAGCGGCCTCAAGGAGGCCAAGCGATTGGGCGCGACGCTGACGCTGCGCTACAAGTTCTACATTCTTGCCGACGATGAGCACAAGACTTTTGACGCGGGATTCGTTTTCAACGACGACCCCAACCTCAGAAGGAAATCCACGTTCGTGCCCAGCATTTCGCATTCGTTCCCCATCCCCGCTTCGATCATCCGCGATGATGGCACGCTGAAGGTTTCGATCCACAACCTCACGCCGCGCGACGGCGGGGGGGCAATCAATTTTGAAGAAGACAGTTTTGAACTTCTTTATCAGGTCGCGTCGTTCGAAGGCAATTTTTTCCGAGCCATGCTGACAATCTGGATCAAACTGGTCTTTCTCGCTGCGCTGGGAATCAGTTGCGCGACATTCCTGAATTTTCCGGTGGCATGCCTGCTGGCGTTCACGGTGTTCTTCGGCGGGATGCTCGGGCCGTACCTGGC
>CAMPIL010000207.1 GCA_946886375.1 uncultured Phycisphaerales bacterium | reverse complement strand
CGGTAGCGCGGTCGTGGGGTAGCGAAGTTGTGCGGCTGCGCGATTCCTCGTGCGCTGTTGCAACCGTCGCATGTCTATTTGTGCCTTCAAAGGTACATATGCCAGCAGACCGCGGCGGAACTGCCATAGCCACCGCTGCGCGAATGCGTGTTGAGCCAACGAACGGCGTGACGACCCGCCACCATGCCAAATGCCATACGACTCGTCGCAAACCGACTCCGTCGCTCGCTTCCAGATATCGAACAATGTGCCAGCCCAGCCGCCAACTTGCCGCCCCGCATTCACGGAACGCAGTGCTGTTTATGTACCTTTGTGGGTTCAAATGAACACACGCGTGAGGCCGAACTACAAGCGTAAGTATGCGGAACTGACGCGATGTTGATGTCACACGATGTTGATGTCACGCGCCTTTTCGCGTCGAACTCGTCAACCAACTCGGCGATTCAGATCTGTGATCGTTGCACCCACGTTGCGACGCAGCCCGGGGCTTCGGTCACGCTGACACGCTCCAGTCGCACGCTCTTGGGCAGGTGCGGCTGCACAGCGTCGGCGATGTGCCGCGCCACGTGCTCGGCTGTCGGATTCACCCGGTCAAACGGCGGCACCTCATTGAGGTGACGGTTGTTGAACGCTCCAATTACGCGATCAAGTTCCCGCTCCAGAAGATGAAAATCACAGAGCAAGCCGTCGTCATTGAGCCTGTCGCCGGACACCACCAGCCGCACGTGCCAATTGTGGCCGTGCACCGGCTCCTGCGAGCCGTGAATCATGATGGCGTGCGCGGCGGAGAAAACCCGTTCCACGGTGAGTTCGTACATGCCGGGTGACTATAGCGGCTGCCGGCCTGCGTAACGCCACCACATTCAGTATCCTTACCCGCCCATGACCAAGTCAGCGGACGCACCTTTGATGCTGTCAGTCTCCGGCGCGCGGGGGCTTGTCGGTCAGTCGATGACGCCGGCGGTTGCGGCGGATTTCGCTGCCGCATTTGGATCATTCATCAGGACAACCACGCGCCGGACCGATCCGCTGATTTGCATCGGCCGCGATGGCCGCCCGTCCGGACAGGCGCTGGTTCACGCAGCAATTGCTGGCCTTTCGGCCACCGGCTGCCGCGTGATTGATCTGGGAGTCGTCACCACACCCACGGTCGCGGTGATGATCGGCAAGCACAAGGCCACCGGCGGCATGGCGATCACCGCTTCGCACAATCCCATCGAATGGAACGGCCTGAAATGCCTGAACGCCGATGGCGTCGCTCCTCCACCAGGGCGTGCGGGCGAAATCATCCGCCGCTTCAAAGATCGCGATTTCACATTCGCACCGGTGACTTCCGCCGCATCAATCTCATCCGATGACAGCGGTCCCGAAACGCACGTTGAAAAGGTGTTGGCTGCGATCGATCCAACGCCGATCCGTCGCGCCAAGTTCAAGGTCGTGTTGGATTCGGTCAACGGTTCCGGCTGCGTCGCCGGGCGCATGCTGCTGGAGCGATTGGGTTGCAAGATTGTTCACCTCAACGGCGAACCCACAGGCGTGTTCGCGCACAAGCCAGAGCCGACGGAAACGAATCTCACCGATTTGGCGCAATTGACGAAGAAATCACGCGCCGCATGCGGCTTCGCGCAGGATCCCGACGCCGACCGCCTCGCTGTGATCGATGAGCGCGGCACGTACATCGGCGAGGAATACACTCTGGTGCTGGCCGCCAAGAGCGTGCTGGAGCGCCGTGCAGCTCGCGGCGATCGTTCGCCGGTGATCATCGCTGTCAACCTTTCGACCAGCCGCATGATCGATGATCTCGCTGCCCGGTACGCAGGCGTCAAAGTGGTGCGGACCGCAGTGGGAGAAGCCAACGTCGTCGCGGCGATGAAACGTCAAAGCAAGAAGGCGACCATCGGCGGCGAGGGCAACGGCGGCGTCATTCTGCCCCAAATCTGCTGGGTGCGCGATAGCCTCTCCGGCATGGCGCTCATCCTCAGTCTGCTCGCCACAACCCGCAAATCCCTGAGCGAAATCGTGCGCGATCTGCCCCGCTATTCCATGATCAAGCAGAAGTTCGATCTGACAAAGATTGGTGGAATTGCGGCGGTGAAACCCGCATTGCAGCGCGTCATCAAGAAATTCGCTGACGCGGATTTGTCAACGCTCGACGGCGTTCGCGTCGACTTCGGGCCGCCTGATCCCGGCTGGGTTCACCTGCGGCCGAGCAACACCGAGCCCATCGTGCGCCTGATCGCCGAGGCAACCACGGAATCCCGCGCGTGGGAACTCATCGATGAGGCGGCGGTGGCGGCGAAACTGGCATGATCGCCACCTATCACAATCACTCGACATGGAGCGACGGCAAGGCGTCCGTCGCCGACCTGGTCAACGCCGCGCATACGATGCAGATCGCCGAACTGGGCGTTTCCGATCACTGGGTGCTGCATCCGCGAGGCACGCAGTTCAAGTGGGCCATGCCCACCGATCGACTTGCCGACTACGTTTCCGAGATCACATCGGTGAAGAAGCGTACATCGCGCGTCGGCGAACCGATGGTTCGACTGGGCCTGGAAGTTGACTGGCATCCGGGCAACGCCGCGCCGCTGAAGCACGTTTTGGAGCAATACCCGTTTGATTACATCATCGGTTCCGTGCATCAAATCCAGTTGGCCGACGGAACCGAGTTCATGATCGACGGTTCCGCCACGGCGTGGGAGAAACTCTCGCAGGAGCAGATCAACCAGATGCATCGGCAATATTGGCGCAACGTACGGTCGCTGGCGGAAAGCGGCGTGTTCGACATCCTCGCCCACATCGATTTGCCGAAGAAATTCGCGTTCTATCCGACCATCGATTTGAAGGGCGAAATCGGCGATGCGCTTGACGCGATCGCGAACGCCAACACTTCCACAGGCGATGCGCTGGTCGTTGAAGTGAACACGGCCGGCTGGCACAAGCCCTGCGCGGACGCCTACCCCGCCTTGGATATTCTGCGCGAGTGCCGGCGTCGCGAGATTCCATCTACCATCAACGCCGACGCCCATCATCCCGAGCATTTGCTTCGGGATTTTGACCGTGCGGCACAGCGATTGGCGGATGCGGGCTATCAGCACATCGCGCGATTCGCTGAACGTCGGGTTCGAATGGAACCGCTTGGCAGCCATTGACCGGCGGCCAGTCAATTTCTTGGACAGTCGCCGGGCCGGCGGTAGGATACGCCGATGCAGATCGGTGCGCGGCAGATCAAGCAACTGCAGTCGAATCGCGCGGCCAAGCCACGCGACCTGTCGATTGCCGACGTGGTCTCCGCCACTGCCGATCACGCCGAGCGCACGCACAAGAAACTCGGCACTCTCATTGAACTGTGGGAAGAACTGGTCCCGGCGGACATCGCCTGCCATACGTCGTTGAGCGGGTTGCGCACAGGCGTGCTGCACGTCGTGGTGGATTCGTCATCGGCGGCGTTTGAACTGGATCGCCTGCTGCGCGGCGGCCTGACCAATGAACTTCGCAAGCGTTTCCGCGGCACGCTGGTGCGCGTAAAGACCCGCACCGCGCCGCTGGATGCGCCGGCCGAACGCGACCGGTAGAATGACCATCTCATGCCCACGAACTCGCCGCGGCACAACATCTCAACCAACACGCCATGGGACTCCGTCGTGGGCTATTCACGGGCCGTGCGCGTCGGCGGGTTGATCTTCGTCACCGGCACCATCGCTGCGGATGAAGCGGGCAACATCATCGGCGGCAATGATCCATACGCGCAAACCGTCGCGGCCATCCGCAAAATCCAGGATGCGCTGCAGCGGGCCGGCGCCGATCTGCAATATGTGGTGCGCACGCGCATGTTCGTCACCAACATCGATCACTGGCAGCAGATCGGCTCGGCGCATGCCGAGTTCTTCGGCCGCATCCGCCCTGCCACAACCATGGTGGAAGTGAAGCGATTGATCACGCCCTCGGCGTTGATCGAGATCGAGGCTGATGCGGTCGTGATCGAGTGATCGCTGATCAACTTCAACCCTCATCACGTTCAACTCAGGGGCGATAGTCCTGATCGGTTGTGCCGTTCTGCGGCGGCGTCATTTGCGGAACCCCCGCTGGCGGCGAGGCAGCGTCGGGCGGCAGTTCTGATTCGTCAATGGGATCGGCGTACAACACGTACACGCTCGAGGAATCAAACGGGCGGTCCAGCGCCATCTTGACCGTGCTGGTGAACGGATAGGGCACGTTCGGCCGGGCATTGTTCACCTGAATGGACTCGTGGCCGACCTGGTTGCCGTCCTCATCGAAGAACGTGATCGCGACGCCGATGTTGTGCGTCTGATCGCTGGCATTGAGAACGCTGCCGGAGATGCGCATGTTGGAATAATCGACCTGTGTGTACGGCGGGTAACTCCTGGTGTACCGGCCGATGAGCGGGTCATAGTCGATCCGGCTGGGGGTGACGTCGCGCGTTTCGTAGGAGTACGCCATGCGACTGGTGAACACGTCAAGACCCACGGGCGTGAAGCCGGCGCGGCGGTACTGCGCGATGCGTGCGGATTCGGCTTCGCGCTGGGCTTTATCCAATGTGGCGGCCTGGCGTCGCGCTTCGCGCTCGGCGCGTTCGGCCTCGCGCCTCTCTCGCGCGGCCTGCTGCTCCTGCTCGCGCGCTTGACGCTGCGTGGCCTCAAGCACCGCGTGATATCGCTCAAAATCGTCGCCGAATTCACGATGATCGGCCATAAATTGGCGCAATTCCTCCAATTCTCGCTGCGTCTGATCGCGCTCGAGTTGCGCCTGGGCGATTTCGCTGCGGGCCGCCGCCAACTCGGCCCGCAAGCCGTCGATGATGTTCAGAAGGTTCTTGACGCGGAATGCGGTGTCCGCCTGCGGCGACGGGGATGCCGAGGGCGGCGGCGCGGCGGGCCGCGTTGCCGGCGGCGCTTGTGCCGCCAAACCCGCAACGGGACCAAGCAGCGCCAGCGCAACGAGGCATCCCTTCAGATAATTCAGATTCGACATTGGCAAATCCTTGAGTGAAATGCGCGGCGATTGACGTGGATGGAATCGCGCCCCGCTCCCCACTATAGAGACGCCTCCACGGCTTCACTGTCGAGAACTCCGCAGGGAATATCGCGGCAACCGGTCAGATTCACTGCGAAGTCGGAGCAGTTTGAGCCGGCGCGGCGGGTTCGGATTGCGGCTGAGCAGGCTCCTGCGGAACCCGGTCTCGCAACTGCCGGGCGCGCTCGAGCAAGGCTTGAGGATCATCCTGCCGCGGCGTCAGTTGATAGTGCCAGGCGATGCGCGAGTGCTTTTCGCCGGGTGTGACCTCGGCTGCAAAGTCCAAGGGCACGTGGTCCCACCACGGCGCGTTGGCCTGCCCCTTGGTCAACAGCGGCTCACAGTCGTCGGCGACAAGTTGAACGTCGTAGGTTCCGTAGTAGAGGAAGTCCACCGTCACCGGCGTGCGTCCGACTTCGCGGCCGTTGAGCCACACGAGCGCACCGGATGGGTCCGACGTAACGGTGATCGTTCGCCGCACGCAGCCGGTGATGAACAGGCAAGCCAGGGGGACGACCATAATCAGAAGCCGACGCATGGCCGGAATTGTAACGGAACAAGTCGGCGCCGCCGAATCCAATGCAGCATCGCATTTCAGCATCAAAGAAAAACCCCCTGGCTCCAGAAGGGAGCGCAGGGGGTTAAACGTTGCATTCATTGCCTCGCGGCGGTTACGGGCACGGACCCCAACCGTTGATCACCGCAAGCAGGTCGCTCACGTTGATGTCGCAATCGTGGGTGATGTCCGCCAGCGAACTGGGCGGGCAGGGCGCGATCGCCGATCCCCAGTTGTTGATGACCGCGAGCATGTCGGCCACGTCAACCTTGTGGTCGCCGTTGATGTCAGCGGCACAATCCGAGACCGGTCCGCCGGGCTGGCATGCCGGCACGATAATGCACTTCTCGAACGCGCAGCAGCAGTCTGCCACTCCCTTTCCGGGATGCTGCATCAGCACGTTGAAGCAGAACATCTCGCCGGGCTGCGCACCCACGATCTGCACGCTCATCGGGAATGACCCGTTGGGCTGCAGCGGCGGCAGGAAGAAGAAGTCCTTGGCGAATGACGCCGTCTCATCCTTGAACGGAATCAGAATCGCCCAATCCGCTGCGAACGGCGAAAGGTTGTCCAGCGTGAAGTTGTAGGTGAACGAAACCACGCCGGGCTCGGGGCAGGTGACTTCGGTAATTTCCTGCTCGCGCAACTGCCCGCAATCGCATGTGGGCAGTTCGATGCAGACCTTCTTGAAGCAGCACTCCTCGAAGGTCGCCGTCACCAGGCCGATCTTGATGCAGAACGTGTCGCCCGGGTTTCCGCCGCAAATCGTCAGCGAGATCGTGGTTGATTCGCCATCATCCAGCAGTGAGCCATCCTGCGTGAGCAGGTTGATGATGTTGGGGTTGATGGTGATGGGCGAGCCGGGGAACGGATGCAGCGGAATGCTCACGTACTTCACGCTGAAACCGGAATGGTTCGTGATGGTGAAGGTGTACGTGTAGCAACCGTTGCCGCCGCCTGTGCTATCCAGTGGGCAGGCGACCTTCTCGTGGCTGATATCCATGCACGGCGGGACGAGCACCGGGCAAGGCACCGCG
>CAMPIL010000206.1 GCA_946886375.1 uncultured Phycisphaerales bacterium | reverse complement strand
ACGGCGACGGTCAGGCCAAGGCCGGTGGGCATCATGCGCTCTCGCTGCAGCACCGCGTCCTCGATGGCGGCGGCATTCAGGCCGGTGATCGCCGCCGCGGCGCGGGCCAGTTCCGCGATGGCGCCTTCGCGGTCGGCGCTTTGCAGTGGATTGATGAAACCGCGCGGATGCAGGTAATCGATGAATCGCCGCGGAGCCTTGCAGCGCAGGATCATCTGCATCGCGGTGCCGCTGATCAGCGAAGTCACCACCGCCATCACCACCAGCGCTACGAACAAACGCTCGCTGATCAGCGTGGCGTGCAGCGCCAGCGTTCCCAGGATGATTTCCATGGCTCCGCGCGAGTTCATGCCGAAGCCGATCGCCCAGGATTCCCGCCACGGCAGTCCCGAATACCGCGCGCCCAATCCGCAGCCGAACACCTTGCTGACCAGCGCGATCGCCAGCACCACCAGCGTCAAGCCCCAGTCAAAGTGCGCCAGGAAGTCGAGTTGGAGTCCAATGCTCGCAAAGAACAGCGGCGCGAAAATCGAAGAGACAAATTGCTCGATCGTGGCGCGGGTGCGTTCGCGAAGATGCGGCGAATCGCCCAGCGCCACGCCCACCATGAATGAGCCGAACACCGCGTGAATGCCGATCCACTCCGTGAACGCCGCGCCCAGAAACGCCAATGACATCGCGAAAGCCAAAACGCCCGCGGGCCAGGTCGTCCGCGCTTGCAGCCACGGCAGAATCCAGTGAATGAACCATCGCCCGATCGTGAGCATGAACACGACGTACAGCAGCGTCAGCCCTATCGTGCCGGTGATCCATATGCCTTCACCGGCGGGTGATTGCTGGTTCATCAACCCCAGAACGATGGCGAAGATGAACCAGCCTGTGAGATCATCAAAGATCGCCGCCGCGATGATGACCATCCCCATGTCGGTGCGATAGAGATTGAGGTCCATCAGCGTCTTGGCGATGACCGGCAGCGCGGAGATCGACATGGCGGTCGCGAAGAACAACGCGAAGATGTAAGGCTCGGCCCCCGGCCCCCGACCCAGCGCATCGGGCGCCAGCCACGCAGCCAGCAATCCGATCATGAAGGGCGCCGCGATACCTGAAATGCTCACGGACATCGCCGCCTTGCCCTGGCGGAATACGGATGAAAGGTCCACTTCCATTCCCGCCACCAGAAGGAACAAGACCACCGCCACAGTCGTAATGCCCTGCAGCACGCTTGCCGGCGCACCTGTTGAGGCAAACAGCGTGTGCCGAAGGTCAGACCATACAAACTCGTGCCCCAGCACCGTGGGCCCCAGAATGACTCCCGCGAGAATCTCGCCGATCACCGCAGGCTGGTTAAAACGCTGGAACAACTCGCCCAGCACGCGTGCCGACGCCAGAAGCACCCCAAGCCCCAGCAGAATCACGGTGATCTCGTGTTGCGTCAGCGCCATGGTGCGGGCGGTATCTTACGGGCAATCGACACAGCCATCCCCACGCCGACGAGAGTTCCGCGAACCCGTCCACATCCAATGACCACCTCGAGCATCACGTGTGTGCAACGCCATCGCAGGCGAAGACTGTGCACGATCATTGCGAGCCTGCAGTTGATCTGCGTCGCTGCGTTCGCGCTTCATGCGGTTGCGGACCGCCCGCCCGCAGCGATCGCCGGCCGGCTGCAGTTGCATCAGGCGTTGACGCTCTACGTCGTCAATCAGTCAGGAGGTG
This sequence comes from uncultured Phycisphaerales bacterium, assembly GCA_946886375.1. The sequence goes on along the minus strand of CAMPIL010000206.1, from coordinate 4,948 downwards.
ACTTCACGGTGAACCTGCGCTGGCGCGATGAGCAGCAGACGCAGGCAGATCGTCCTCGGCTGCTTCGCGTGTTCGATCCGGATGAACACCTGCTGCTGCGGCATGAAGAACCGGGCAAGCGAGTGACCGGAGCGGTTCCCGAAATCGCCGTGCAACTTGCCGTGAATGCGCGCGGCGCAGGCGTGTACCAGATCTGTGTGACAGGCTTCGGCGGCGATCTGGATTTTTCGACCTCGCCATCGTTGCCGTGGGGCGTGACTGGTCATCCCCGCCTCGTCGGCCGGGGCGATCAATTCGCCAACGCCTTCGTTTATCTCCCTCCCAAGTTGGAGAGTTTCCCCATCCGATGCGAGGGCGAGATTGAAGAACTGCGCTTGTCTGATGAATCAGGCAAAGCACAGATTCTGACGCACGGGGTCAATGCCTCCGGCAGCGCTGCGCTTCCCAAGGATGCAGAGCACGTCTGGCAGTTGTGCATCAAGGCGCCGGGCGAGTACATGATGGATTTTTCCGGAATGCCGATCATCCTGTGCCCGGATGAACATTCGGCCCGTGCGATTCATGCAAGTGTGGACATGCTTGATGACGGAACGATCTGCTTTCACAAATTTCAAGTGCGAGCGCATCAAGTGCTGCGCCGGTACCGCGAAGCGCCGCCGGAAATGTTCAGCGTGCGCGTGCCGATGCTGGAGCAATATCGCGGGCAATGGCTGGGGCGGTCCGCGCGAAATGACCTGTTGCTGGGGTCTTACGGCGTGTACGCCGCGCTGCCAGCGACATTGCGCGAGCAGAATCTGGATCGTGGCAGTCCGTGGTTTGGAACAATCGCAGTCTGGCGCGATGCAGCGGGCCGGCCGCGGACGGACAATCCCTGGTCAACTTACACGCGATCAGGCCTCAACCGAGTCGCGGCTCAAGCGTCGGTGTTCGGCGCGGTGTACAGCATCGATGAACCGTTCAATCCATTGCGCCGTGATGCGGGGCTGCGCAACCGCGCGATCATCGCGTCACTCCAGGAACTGATGCTGCTGCGCGAGCATGAACTTCCGCTGGCGGCGGTGCCGGACAACTACTTCGGCGGCGAACGCGCCTTCACCTTCAGCAGTTTCCTGCATTGTTTTCCGCTTGTCGTTCGCGATTGTCCGGTCGATGTTCGCGAAATCTGGACCGATGGCCTGCGTCGCTACGTCGAGCACGAATCCATCAGCCAGGTCACATTGAACGTCAATCAATGGACATTCATCATCAAGGGCCTTCAACATTTTCTGGACGGCACTGATGAAGAGTGGTGTCGCTCGGCCATTCAGCGACACCTGCGCTGGATTGCCGCTCGCAATCAATGGGATCGCGGCCAGCAACCCGCGGGCTATTTCGATGAATTCGGCCCGGACGCCACATACAACGGCATTACCCTGCATCACCTGGCGTGGGTGTACAAGCAGAATCGCGACCCGGCGCTGCTTGAGGCTCTCCGCCGGTGCATCGATCTGTTCAATCACACCATCGCACCGCAACCCGGCGGCAAATTGCTCGGGGCTTCGAGTTTCTGCACGCGAACGCCCGGTGACTGGACCGAGCCGCAATACGGCGGCGGGCTGGCGATGCTCGCTGATGAACTGGCCGAGGCTTCACCGCAACTGGACCGCGTCTGGCCGACCGAGCGCTCGATGGCCGGCGACGTGCGCAACCGCCGGGCGAACGATGATGCGCTGCTCCAGCGATTAAGCTACATGGACTTCAACATCTATTCCCGCCAGCGCGATGCCGCAGCGACGATCGCCACGGGACCTGAAATCCATTTCATGATCTGGCAGCATTTTGCCAGCGTGCCGCGCCGCGGCGCGCTGCCGGTGCTTACTCAGCGCGATTTCACGCGCAACTTCGGCGATGAGTTCTTCTGCGTGCGCCGGCCGACCTATTACGCGTTCCTGTACGCCGGCCAGCCCATGCCTGATTGGATGAAGAATCAGCGGCCAGCCGACCCTCGTGCGCAATACCCGCGCAACGGCGGGGGATTGTGCATGTTCTGGTCGCCTGCCTTTGGGTCATCGCTGCTGGCGAAAAACTGGTCAGCCTACGCAGCGCAGTCCATCATCATTGAACATCAAGGCAAGACGGACTGGGAAGACTACTGGTCCGTCAAGAACACCTTTGATGAACCCGCAGCACGTGCAACCGTCAGCGGAACCATTCTCAACCAGCCGCTGGAGTTTCGCAGGCAGTGGCAGTTTGAACAGGATCGCGTTGAATGCAACCTCTCGCTGCACGCGAATGTGGGATGTGAGTTCGACGCGGCGTGGGAGTGTTTCCCGTATTCGCTAGATCCTGCTGCGCGGCTGCGCGTCACTTTGCTCGATGAAACCGGTCAGCCAGTAGGGAATCGACCCGCCTCGGCGGTGGTGTTCCGCAACGGTTCGCCGGAGGCCCACGTCGTCGTGTTCGCCAGCCCGCGATCCTGCCGCATTCTCACCGAACGGAGCACCGACCGATACCAGAAGCCGCGCGAGCACGGCAGCGTGCAGGCGGCGTTACCGAGGCAGTTGAAACCTGGGCAGCCCGCTTCCATCAGTTGGTCGATTCAGCGCTGCAATGCCTCGGACGTGGCGCAAACGATTCAAGAAGCCATCGCCCGATTGAATCGCCCAGCGGCTGAGCGATGACGCTTGTGCAGCAATCATGCGGGGCTTACAGTCATGCATTGTCGCCAGCCGCCGCGGCGACCCGGTTGGAGCACGCATGTGCCGCTGAACATCAGACAGATTCTCCAGGATCATCAGAACCAGAATTACGAATTGCATCGGGAGCACATCAACCCGCAGTTTGCGCGGGTGCTCAAGACCATCGGCTTCGATCGCGTATACACCAAGGCATTGGGGCCTCACCTGTGGGATGCGCAGGGCAACAAGTACCTCGACTTCCAGGGCGGATACGCGGTGCACAACGTCGGCCGCAATCATCCGGCCGTCAAAAAGGCGTTGATCGATTTTCTGCAGGAAGATTATCCGACGATGGTGGCCTTCGATGCGCCGCTGCTGGCGGGAGTGCTGGCGGCGGAACTCAAGAAGCGCATGCCCAATGATCTGGCGTACGTCTTCTTCACCAACTCGGGAACCGAAGGCGTCGAAGCCGCGATCAAGTTCGCCAAGTGCGCCACGCAGCGGCCAGGCGTCGTGTACACCAGGAAAGCCTTTCACGGATTATCCAGCGGATCGCTTTCGATCAACGGCGATGAATCGTTCCGCGAGGGTTTCGGCCCGTTCCTTCCCGATTGCACGATGATCCCGTTCGATGATCTGGCCGCGCTTGAACAGGCCTTGGCCAGGCGCGATGTGGCGGCGTTGATCGTCGAACCGATCCAGGGCAAAGGCGTCAACATGCCTGCGCCGGGGTATCTGCGCGATGCGGCCGCACTCTGCCGCCGCCACGGCACGCTGTTCGTGGCCGATGAAATCCAGACCGGCGTTGGCCGCACCGGCACGTTCCTCGCCATCGAACACGAACCCGGCGACGTCGATCCGGACATCGTGATCCTTTCCAAGGCCCTGTCCGGCGGATACGTGCCTGTGGGAGCGGTGCTGACCAGAAAGGCCGTGTGGGAAAAAGTCTTTTCCTCAATGGAGCGGGCAATTGTTCATTCATCCACGTTCCACCAGGGCAGCCTGGCGATGGTGGCGGGCCTTGCCGTGCTGCGCGTGATGGATGAAGAGAACATCTTCGCCAACGCGCGGCTCATGGGTGGCCGGCTCATCGACGGCCTGCGAGCCATGCAGCCACGGTATGAATTGATCAAGGACGTCCGGGGCAGGGGATTGATGATCGGCGTCGAGTTCGGCCTGCCCAAGTCCGGCGGATCGCTGAGCATGCGAACAGGTTGGTCGCTGATCCACAAGATGGATGAGAACCTTTTCCCGCAGGCGATCGTGCTGCCGCTGATGGATGACCATCACATCATCACGCAGGTGGCGGGTCACCATCTCGACGTGGTCAAGTTGATCCCGCCGCTGGTGATTACCGAGGCCGATGTGAAGTGGTTCCTTGACGCCTTTGAAGACGTGATGCGGAAACTGCATCAATTTCCCGGTCCGGTGTGGGAAGTCATGAAGAAACTGGGCAAGCACGCGATGACCCGTCGTTCTCGAGAACCGGTCGCGCCGAGCTGAACCTTCAGGTTGGAAACCATAGTCCTCCTTCTCCGCCGAACTCGTGCGCGACACGCCGCACAAACGGCGATTCCGTTCTAGGATGCCCGGCTGTCGATGCGTGAGCGAATCTTCAATTGGTTGGCGAATCTTGTGTGGCGGCGGCCGCTGATGATCTTCATCGCGGCGATCGCGCTGGCCGCGGTTTCGCTGGTGTATGCCTCGACGTCGCTGATCCTCAACGCCAACACCGATGACCTGATCTCGCGCGATCGGCCGTTCATGGCCCAGTATCGGCAGTTCCTCACAGAGTTCGGCGATCTGGAATACATCTACGTCGTGGTGGAAAACCCCGGCGACGCCTCGCGTGCCGAGGCGGTGGTGGACGCCTTGACGCCGCGACTGCGAGCCATCCCCGGATTGCCGGGCGTGTTCAGCGGAATCGAACCGCAGGAGCAACTTCGGATTGCGACTCGTGCCATGCCCGAGGACGAACTGGCCGGGTTAAGCATGGCGTCGGCCGCATTTCCCACACTGAGCACCGGCGACGCAGGCCGCGTCATCCGTGAGGCGGCCGCTCGCTTGATGCAACTGGTGCAGACCGGAGCACGGATGCCGCAAGACCAGCGAGAACGTCTGGGTGCGGCGGCGGTGTTCATGACCAACAGCATTGCAGCCGCGAAACCGGGTTCCATCAGCGAGCAGGAGATGGCGTTTCTGCTGGGGCGCGATGCGCGGCGAGAATACTTCAAATCCGACAGCGGCCGGTTCTACTTCATCTCCATCATGCCGGTGAAAGACTACAGCAC
>CAMPIL010000205.1 GCA_946886375.1 uncultured Phycisphaerales bacterium | reverse complement strand
CTGTGCCAAAAAGTTGTCCGCGCTGCTCAAGAAGGTCGGTCCCGCCACGCCGCCGGCGTTTCCATCGCCCGGCGACCCCATCGCGGTGCTGGTCATGTCAATGCTGATGTGGGAATCCACGACGGAAAAGGCGCAGGCGGCGTGGCGGGACCGACCTTCTTGAGCAGCGCGGACAACTTTTTGGCACAGACACTGGCGTTCTTCACGTTGAGACTCCGAAGCCAAACGCGGGATGCGGCGGTTACAACTCGTCGCCTTGATCGGCGCCGGGACGATGCTCCCTGATTTCCGACTCGATCATGGCCTGTTTCTTGAGCGATTCATCCAGGCGGAACGATAGTCGCGGCAGACGCCGCGCGGCCACTTCCTTGCTGATCTCCGCTTGAATGTGCCCCGCCGCGCTGCGCAGGCCGTGGATGGTCAGTTCGGCATGTTCCGCCGGCAGGACCGACACGAAGACCCGCGCATCGTGCAGGTCCGGCGCGACCTCCACCTTCGTGACAGAAACCAGCCCGCGCACCCGCGGATCGTTCAATCCGCGCGTGATCACGCGCTGCACGGCGGTGTGAATGACTGAGGCGATTTGTTCAGTGCGCTGCGACATGGAGAGTGATCAGCGGCCAGTGGTCCGTCTCAGCAAATCGGTGATTTTTCACCGACCACCGAGTACGCATCACTGACCGCTCCATTAGAGTTTCCGCCTGACCTCGCGCGTGCGGTAGCACTCCAGCACGTCGCCGGACTTGATGTCGTGATAGCCTTCGATGCTCATGCCGCATTCCTGTCCGGCGCGGACTTCCTTCACATCGTCCTTGAAGCGACGGAGCGATTCGAGGCGGCGATCCTTTTCGACCACGATGCCGCCGCGCGTCACGCGGATCTGGCTGTTGCGCTCGATGACGCCATCGGTCACGTAGCAGCCGGCGATCATGCCCACCTTGGAAATCTTGAACACGTCGCGCACCTCGGCATGGCCGAGCACCTCCAGCCGCAGTTCCGGCTCGAGCATGCCTTCGGCGGCACGCTTCACGTCGTCAGTGAGATCGTAGATCACATCGTAGAACCGGATGTCCACGCCCCTGGCTTCGGCGGACTTCCGCGCGGCGGCCGACGCGGTGACGTTGAAGCCGAGAATGATCGCACCGGTCGCCTCGGCCAGGCTGATGTCCGATTCGTTCACGCCGCCCACGCCGATGTGCTTGACCGCCACCGCGACGTCGACGGTGGAAATCTTGCCCAGCACCGCACGCAGGGTTTCCACCGAACCTTGCACGTCGGCCTTGACGATCAGCGGCAGTTCCTTGCGGCCGGTGGCTTCAAGATGCTTGAAGATGTTGTCCAGCGTGACCTTTTCCTTGGCCAATTCTCGCTGCCGTTCCTGCGCCACGCGTTCGGCGGCGGCGTTCTCGGCAGCGCGAAGGTCCTTGCTCACGTAGAACTTGTCGCCGGCGTCCGGGATATCGTTGATGCCCGAGAACACCACGGGCATGGAAGGCAACGCTTCATCCAGCCGCTGTCCGCGATCGTTGATGATGTCGCGCACGCGCCCAAAGGCGCGGCCGACGACGATGATGTCGCCCTTTTTCAGCACGCCTTGCTGCAAGATCACGTTGGCCACCGGGCCGCGGCCTTCCTCGACCTTGGCTTCCAAGACTGTGCCTTCAGCCTCGCCGCCGAAGTCCGCCTTGAGATCGAGCAACTGCGCCTGGTAGTCGAGGACTTCCAGAAGGTCCTGAATGCCCGAGCCCTTGATCGCGCTGGTGCGCACCACTTCCGTTGTGCCGCCCCATTCCACTGGATTCAGTTCGTGTTCGGCCAGCTGGCCCAGAATCCGCTGAATGTTGGAATCGGTGGCTTCGGGCTTGTCGATCTTGTTGAGCGCAACGACGATGGGCACGCCCGCCGCCTTGGCGTGATTGATGGATTCAACGGTCTGCGGCATGACGCCGTCGTCGGCGGCGACGACCAGCACCACCACATCGGTGACCTTGGCGCCACGGGCACGCATCTCGGTGAACGCCTCGTGACCGGGGGTGTCGATGAAGGTGATCAAGTGCTCACCCTCGCCGACATGCACGGGAACCTGGAACGCGCTGGTGGCCTGTGTAATGCCGCCGGCCTCGCCCGCCGCAACGTTGGCGTTGCGAATCTTGTCCAGCAGCGACGTCTTCCCGTGGTCCACGTGACCCAGAATTGTGACGACCGGGTTTCGCCGGCGTTCATCGGTGACGGTTCGCTCGCGGAACTGGTCAGAAATCTTCTGTTCAGCCGAACGCTGCTCATCAATCTCCAACTCGATGTTGTATTCGAGCATCGATTCAGTGGCGGTCTCGGCGTCCAGGAATGAATTCACGGTGACCATCTTGCCGCTGAGCAGCAGTTTCTTGAGGATGTCGGAGACCTTGATGCCGGTGGCGGCGGAGAGGTCCTTGACGCTGATGGGGGTCTGGATTTTGACCTTTCCGCCGGCCTCTGCGGGAACCACGGCCTTGTGTCCGCCGCCGGTTTGGCGCTTGAGGTTATCGCGGCGGGCTTGCTTGAAGAACCCGCCGGCGCGGTTCAACCGGTTCTCACGCTCCAGGAGGTCCTGCTCGCGCCAGTTGAAAGGACGATCATCCGCAGCCGATGCGAAATGGCCGCTTCGAGCGGTACGACCGGGTTCCTCGGCTGCTGCGCCGCTGCGCCGCCACGCATCGGCGGAGTAGTCGTGCGCGGCCCGGTGCGCGAGCGCGGAGCGGGAATCACATCCGGCGTCTCGACGCGAATGACCTTGGGACCGGCCATCTTGGTCTTGGTGGGCTGCGACAGCATGGGGCCAGCAGGTGCAACCGCGGCCGGACGGGACGGAACATTCATCACCGGCCCGGGCGTTACCGGCGTCGGCTTGGTTGGCGCTGGCGCCGGTGCGGGCGCCGACGCAGCCGCCTTCTGCGGAGCAGGGGCGATGACCGGCGCTTCCTCAACGACCACGGGCGCGGGCTCGGCCGGTTCCGGCGTGACCTTGGGAACTGCTTTTGCGGCGCGCGTTCGCGCGGCGGGTTTCTCCGGCGCGGCCTGCACATCTTCAGTCGGTGGAGGTTCGGCAACGACCGGTTCGGCGACCGCCTGCGCGGTGACGCCTGCGCCCTCGTCGGCCCCGGCATCCTTCTTGGACGTCGTGCGCTTGCGAGCCTTGGCGCGGGCCTTGGTGACATCGACAGCCGCGGCGGTTTCAACGGCTGTACCGGAAGCCGAGCCGTGCGTTTCGCTGAACCATTCTCGAATGGTGGCGGACAAGCCGATCGACACCACCGACATGTGGTTCTCAATGCCGGGGATATCTTCGGCCTGACACTTCGCGACGACGTCTTTGGAATCGACGCCAAGTTCCTTGGCCAGTTGGAAGACTCGAATGGATGCTGCCTTTTTCGACACAGTTCACTCCGGGGACACGCGGTCCGCTCACTTTCAAAAAACGATCCTGCTTACGTTTGGGCTGGTTGATCAGCCTTGTGCGATGTTTCCGAGCCTGCGCCATCGCCGAGAATGGACGCGGCGGCTGACTCGGCCTGCTCGTCGGGCTCGATGTACGATTCGCGGTCGCCACCCAGCACGGCCGTCGCCGCGGCTTCCTCTTCCTGACGCTTGCGTTCGGCTACTTCCTTGTCCTTCTGCTGCTGCTCGGCGACGATCTTCGCCTGGGCGGCGCACGTCTCGACCACCGTCGCCGCAAGTTCCGGCGACATGCCCAGTTCGTTTTCCAACACTTCCTCGCCGACTTCTTCGATGTCGAACACGCTGATCATGCCCAGCGCGCCCATGCGGTCGAGCATTTCGTCGGTGACGCCTTCGACCGATTTCACGGTCTTCTCCAGCGTCTCCAGGCTCTTGGCAAATTCCGCAGGCGTGAGGATGTCGATATCCCAACCCGTCAGCCGCGCCGCCAGGCGGACGTTCTGACCGCGCCGGCCGATGGCCAGCGAAAGTTGATCGTCACGCACGATGATCGTGCCGCGCCCAAGTTCAAAGCACAAGCTGACTTCCTCGACCTCGGCGGGCTTGAGCGCGTTGGCGATGAGGATCTGACTTGATTCATTCCAGCGCACGATGTCGATCTTCTCGCCGCCCAGCTCATCCACGATGTTGCGGATGCGGCTGCCGCGCACACCCACGCACGCGCCTACCGCGTCCACCTTGCTGTCGATGGAACTGACGGCGAGTTTGGTGCGGAAGCCCGCCTCGCGGGCCATCGCCTTGATTTCGATCACGCGCTCGGCCACTTCAGGAACTTCCGCTTCAAACAGGCGGCGGATGAAGTCCGGATGGCTGCGCGACATCACGATCTTGATCTGGCTGCCGGAATCGCGCACATCGAGAATCAGGCAGCGCACGCGGTCGCCGGGGTGGAACTGCTCGCCGGGAATCTGCTCGGAGCGGGGCATGAAGCCTTCGGCCCGATCGATCTGCACGACCAGCGCGCCGCCTTCGTACCGCTGCGCGGTGCCGGTGACCAGTTCGCCCTGGCGCTTGCTGTATTCTTCCAGCAGGCTGGTTCGTTCATCCTCGCGGAAGCGCTGGATCATGACCTGCTTGGCGGTCTGAGCGGGGATGCGGCCGAGGGTTTCGATGGGGATGTCCTGGCGCGTCCCGTCGGGCAGATTGCGCCACATGGTCATGCGGCCGGTGAGTTTGTCCATCTCGCAGCCGAACTCTTCGGTGTCAAGCGAATTGAAGTGCTTGCGCAGCGCGCTGATCATCGCCTGCTCAAGATCTTGGATGAGCACATCGCGTTCGATGTTTCGGTCGCGCGCGATTGAGTCGAGGATGCGAAGGGTTTCGGTATTCATTGGTTTGCCTGCCTGCTGGGATGTTGGGTTGTTGAGATGTCGAACGAAACTGCCAAAAACGAAACGGTCACGGAATCTCGAACAAGAGATTCACGTGACCCAGTTCCCTGGAGCGGGAAAGCCGGCTGTGCACGCCACAGTCCGGCTGTGGCCTGAAGATGATGAATCCTCAGGTCACACGCGCCCCCTTTCGCGTCCGGTGGAACAACCGGCACGACCGGCGGGCCATCGCGGGCCTGCCGGGTATGGGAGCGTGGGCCACTTTCGCCCAGTGCACGACATGGACGCAATCAGGCGTCATGGCGTGAAACTGGATAAAGGACAATCTTGCTCACGAAAGACTCCTTCCGAGTCGCCCAAAGGCGATCCGGTGAACACCATAAGATAGGCTTAATTCGGTTTTTTGGCAACAAACTGCCTTGTCGAAGGCAATTTCCGGTGGTTTCTGGATTCCTGACCTCGCTGTGCCTACTGTTGATCGCTCCCGTGGACGATAAAGCCATTGGACTTCTCGCCCAGCCACCGATGGCTTGTAGGACGCAATTGAGGCGTTCCAGCGCATTCCGGAGCACGGCAAATGCCCACCGGAAGGCCGAATTCTCCGGATTCGAGAACATCTGATTCATGCACTTTGAAGACCTCGGGCTCTGCGAGCCCATCCTTCGCGCCGTTGCTGCCGAAGGCTACAAGACCCCCACTCCCATCCAAGCCCAGGCCGTGCCCCATGTGTTGCGGGGCAGCGATCTGTTGGGCTGCGCTCAAACGGGAACGGGTAAAACGGCCGCGTTCGCCATGCCCATTCTGCATCGGCTGAGCACAGGCCAAAACACCGACAAGCATTCACGCCTGCGAGCGCTTGTGCTGGCGCCCACGCGCGAACTGGCATCGCAGATCGGCGACAGTTTCCGCGCGTATGGTCGAAACCTCCGGCTGCGCCACGCGGTCGTCTTCGGCGGCGTCAGCCAGCACCACCAGGTCAAGGCTCTCAAGGCGGGCCTGGATGTTCTCATTGCAACGCCCGGCCGCCTGCTCGATCTGATGAATCAAGGATTCATCGATCTGCGTGCAATTGAAATCTTCGTGCTGGATGAAGCCGACCGCATGCTGGACATGGGCTTCATCCCCGACATTCGCCGCATCGTCTCCCGGCTGCCGCAGAAGCGCCAGACGCTGATGTATTCCGCCACGATGCCGACGGAAATCCGCCAACTGGCCGCGGCGATGCTGCACAATCCTGTGCACGTGGCCGTCAATCCAGTGGCTTCGACGGCCGAATCCATCGAGCAATCGGTCTATTTCGTGCCGCGAAACAACAAGACCGCACTGCTCACGCATCTGCTCAAGCATGGTGAGATGGGTCGCACGCTGGTGTTCACGCGCACCAAGCACGGCGCGGACAAAGTGGTCAAGCACCTGGATCGCGCGGGCATTCGCGCTGCGGCCATTCACGGCAACAAGAGCCAGAACAACCGCAATCGCGCGCTTGCTGCGTTCAAGTCGAAATCGCCCCCGGTGCTCGTCGCGACGGACATCGCCTCGCGCGGCATCGACGTGGACGAAATCACGCACGTGATCAACTTCGACATTCCCGAGGTTGCGGAAACCTACGTGCACCGCATCGGCCGCACCGCGCGTGCCGGCGCCTCGGGCGTCGCTGTGTCGTTCTGCGATCATGAGGAGCGTGCGGATCTCAAGGCGATCGAACGTCTGATCCGCCGGCCGATCGCGGTCAATTCCGATCAGCCCGGGTTGACGGCACAACAGCATCAACCGCGCGAAGACATGGCGGTCCAACACTCCGCCAAGCGCGACAAGGCCGGCGCATCGGGTCGCCGCGGC
>CAMPIL010000204.1 GCA_946886375.1 uncultured Phycisphaerales bacterium | reverse complement strand
ACGTAGATGGTGACGGGGATGGTCGCATCCGGCTGGGTGGTAATGGGCAATTTTGCGCCGGTGATCTTTTCCAGATACGCCTGCAGTTCCTGCGTCGCCAGGCGTGTCTTGCGTGGCTGATCAGGCGCGATGACGATCTGCGCGTTGGGCTGCTCCAAAACTTGCGCGCCCCAGCCTGCTTCGTGACCCGCGTAAAACCGCTCGCGGCAGTGGAAGCCGAGTTTCTCGAACAATCCGATCAGTCGCATGAAATACTGGCGCGATGATCGGTAGGTGTGATGGTCGTGATTGGCCCAGCCGAGACCGAGTTTATCCTGACGCGCTTTCTGAATCTGCGCTGCGCGGTTCCGGCGCTGCCAGTATTCGCGTTCCGCAGCGAAGAACAGGCTGCACGCCACGTCCGCGCCAAGGTCGTTCACCGCTTCGTTCACCAGGTGCTCGGTGTGATCGAACCCAAGCACGTCTTCATCCCAGTCGCGGGTGCGGCGGCGGAACGCTTCGCTGTGCTGAAGTTTCTTCACCGCAAGATCGGAATCGAGTTTGGCGATCGCAAAGCCGCGATAGCCGTGGCGCTCGACGACCCACAACTCGGCGTTCTCGCCGCTGAACACCGGCGCGCGCCGCAACTTGGCCAGCGGCTCGCCTTCGATCGCGTGGTCGTCGGTGATGTGCCAGGCCGAGAGGAAATCCACCACTGAATCAACCTTGATGCCGATGCACGTGACGGGTGAATTGTCCATCACCACCTGCGGGAAGATTGCGCCGGGATGAATGAAGCAATCCGGAGCGCCGGGCTGCGGACGGCGTTCAAATCCGACTTCGGTGAGCCGTGTGCGCAAGGCGGGCGAGCGCGGCACCTGAAGGTGGTCGATCCAGTCGAAGAAGCGCGTCCCCGTGTCGTGCTTCATGCGGTTGGCCAGTTCAGCGGCCGGCGCGCATCGGGACAGAAAATCACTGACCAATTCGTTCAGCAGCGATTGGGCGCGGGGTTGAGGTTCCCAGTGATATTGCGTGAGAAGGTCTGAAGTGGCGGTTGCGGTGGCTGGAGTCACGTTTTGGCTCGCTTGGAAAAGTCCACCAGTGTATCGGAGTCAAATCACGCCGGCCATTCACCCGGATTGATCCAGTCTGAAAGTGGAACACTCCCCAGACCAGTTCAATTCGGTGGGCACAGGCCAAACGCCTGCGGCGCGAGAATTAGACTTGGCAAGTGCTCATTCGACAGACTCTGGCATCGCTGCGATTGCGGGCTAGACTGGTAGGCGGCCTGGGTTCGCCCTGTCATTGGGCGGAATCAGATGCGGCGGGCCGCTCGCGCGGTTCTGATTGAGCAGGGCTGGGAATGGATTTCAATGGATATCAAGGCGGCGAGCGGCGGCTCAATCGAGCCGCCGCATCTTTTTGCATGCTCATGGCGCGGCGGGCGACGTCGCCGCGGGCTTTGCAACCAGCGCCATCACTTCAGCCGGCGGAGCGAAGACCGAGTCATCAAGGCTGTCGAACTTGGCGTCCAGCACAGTCACTGCGACTTCCTGGCCCATCATCTTCTGGATGATGCGCGTCGCCAGCATGCGATCGCCGAAGCGGCGGTACTCGGTTTCCACACTGATCTGTTGGACCGTACCGATGGGCGAGTCAAGATCCATGATTCGGCCTGCGAAGAGTCCGGACTCCACATCAAAGAATTCAAGCACTTCCCGGCCGCTGGCGCGCACGAGTTTGATCTTGTAGCACGGCCGGCCCTCGAAGTCGGAAACATCCACTGTTTGCACCGACTTGAAATTTGCCTCGTCATGCAGCACGTCGAAAAAGTCGGCCTTCTCGCGCAGGTCCTGCAACTGGTTTTCGAGAACGATTTGCGGGCCGGACATGGAGTCAATGGTCCAGCCGAGCGCGCCATCAAACCCTGCGGTCGATTCGCCAAACCCGGGAATCACCGATTTGACGATTAACTTGTTGGGCGCGGCGGCAAGAACTTCCAGATCACCCGCGATGTTCTGCGCTGCAACCTCCAGTTTGCACGTCAAGTGCATGGACTTCGTTTTGCGGATCAACTCCTGACCGCCGATCGCGGCGACGTGCCGGTCGATGATCGAACGTGCGGTGGGCAACTGCGCTTGGGGTTGGGTTTCGGGCTGGGGCTGGGTTGTTGCCGCAGGCGGCTGCGCAGGTGCGAAGCCTGCGCACATTGCCGCTAGAGCGATCGCCGGCATGATTCGGAACCTTGATTGGGTGTTGAGAATCGGCGCAGCGTGCATGGCGTGCTCCTGTGATCGTGCAAGGCGTGCAGATGATAGGCCATCGCCTGGTCCGCAAAAAGCACAACGCGAGGCGTTCCCACGAAGCGCCTCGCGTTGCTTGATCACGAAAATTAAATCAGGTGGGTCAGGACGCTTCAGCCCGGGGGTGCGCCTGATCGTACGCCGCGCGCATGCGCTGCGTGGTCAGGTGCGTGTACACCTGCGTGGTGGACAGCGACTGGTGGCCCAGCAGTTCCTGCACGCTGCGCAAATCGGCGCCGTTGTCCAGCAGGTGCGTGGCGAAACTGTGACGCAACGTGTGCGGGCTGATGTCGGGGTCCAGGCCCGCGGTGACAAGGTACTTGCTCACCTTGCGGCGGACCGAACGCGTGGACAATCGCGTGCCGTGCTTGTTGATGAACAACGGCGAATCGGGCTCGGGCTTGATACCCGCGCGAGTCTGCGGCGCGTGCAGCATGCCGATGTAGTGTCGCAGGGCCGCCAAAGCGTGTGAGCCCAACGGCACGATGCGCTCCTTGCGTCCCTTGCCTCGCACGATCAGGGCTTCGCTGGCTTCATCGATGTCGCTGCAGTTGATGCCCACCAGTTCGCTCACGCGGATGCCGGTGGAATACAGCGTCTCAAGAATCGCCCGATCGCGAGCGCCCAGCAGGTCAGTGTCATCGGGCGCGGCGAGCAGTTTCTCGACCTGGTCCACGCCGATCGCCTTGGGCAGGCGCTTGTTCTGCCGCGGCGTGCGAATCAGCACCATCGGGTTGGAGGCGACCAGCCCGGTCTTGTCCATCCAGCGATAGAACGACCGCAGCGTCGCGATCTTGCGGGCCATGGTGGCGGGGGAATAGTGATGCTCATCCAGCCGCGCCAGGAACGCGCGAATCACGTTGACGTCAGCGTCGAAGATGATCTTGGTCACCGTCGCCGGGCCGACCTTGCCCACCACTTCGCCGTTGGTGTAGTTCTTCTGCTGCGAATTCTGACGCCGCTGGAATGTCTCCGCCTCGTGCTGGCGGTTGGGCGTGATGTTCAGTTCCTCGGCAAGGTGATCGATGAACTGGCGCAGATCGACGCCGTAGCAGCGCGAGGTGTAGGGGCTGAAATGCCGCTCATCGATGAGATAGCGGAGGAATCCTTCAACAACGGGAAGATGTTCGAGGTGATGTTCGCTCATGGTCAGGACTGCCTTGTGTGATCGAGGTGTGATCGAGGTGAGATCGGGGTTGCGGTCGCGGTCAGCGCTTGTTTCTGCGATTGGACGACCCGCCGAACGGCTGCGCGATGTGCCTGCACACCACGGCGGCGTCGAACCAATCGAAGGGAATGTGCGGATCGCGCGCCATCTCGGCGACGCGGTTGATGAGAAGGGATTCGCCGCCCGGTTCCCAGCGGAAGTTCCAGCGTTCCTCGCCCTTGATCAGCGATATGCGGTAGCGTGGATCTGTCTGGGCCTCCGTTTCCGCCTCCGCTGGTACAGACGCGGGAAGCGGGGTCTGGATTCCGTTTTCCGGGGGAATTCGTGTGAAGTCGGCCATCCTTGGTCCTCGGCGATCGTGCCGGCGACCAATGTCTTGGCCGTCAGCCGTTGGGGGGTTGGGTCGTCTCCGGCTGCAATCTGGCCCGCTCAATGGCGAGCAGGTCATGCAGAAGCCGGTAGGCGACAAACTGCGTGTACATCTCCATGCTCACCAGGTACACCTTCTTGCCGTAGGCGCTGTTGGGTTCCGCCCGGCCGACCGCGTATGCGTCCAGCCACAAAAGCGTCTGATGATTCGAGGCGTCGAACACGCCCGAGGCCTGCGCTGCTGGCTCTTGTGAACTGATTGCGCCCGGCGCGACGTGTTCAGTGCGGGCTCGCGTCAGGGCAACTGCATCCAGCGAAGCCGCGGCCTCAGTGAATTCACGCCGGTACAACTGCACCGCCGCGCCAAGTTTCAGAGGCGGGTACGGGTCGTAGGTCGTCACCGTGCCCACGATCAGCCCGTCAACGTGTAGCACGTTCATGAGCCTCATCGCGTGGGCAGGTGTCAACACGGCCGGCATCTTCAGTTGCTGCATCGCGGCAAGCACCCGGTTCACGGGAACCATCGCAATGCCTTGGACTTCCTCGGCCTGCTCGGTAAACGCGTCGGCGATTCGGTCAGTGCGAACGATCGACGTGCCCGATTCATTGGTGAAGGGCACGATCGCCCACAACTGCGTGCGCTCATACGGAGACGCCAGCGTTTGCGGCGGGCACAAACGCTCGCGCGTCGCGCAGCCGCAAAGTGAAACCCACATCAGCAGCAGCATGATGTTGCGAAAGCGCATGCGCGACGCATGCGGCTTCGCATTGACGAACATGGAGTGTGCACTTGTCATGGCATCCTGCCTGATGACGGGGCTCCGCCCGTCAGATTCGGCTGAACGGTTCACCGCGCAGCCGTGAAGCGAATCGCGTCCGGTCAGGGATGCGAATCGGAGGTCATTGAGGCCGCGTCGGCGACGCCGGCGGTCTGCGTGCGATCGGTCTGAGGCGAAGAACGCCCGGCCGTCGCCGCCCAGATATTGTCTGAACCCGAACGGTCTGAAACGAAATACACCGATCCATTGCCTGCCCACACGGGTTGGAAGTTCGCGAAGTTGCCGTTGGTCAGGCTCACGCGCTCCGAGCCGTCAATGTTCACAATCCACAGGTCAGATTGGTTGGGTCGTGACTCGGGCATCATGTCCGGTTCGACCACGGCCACGAACACGATCCGGCTGCCATCAGGCGACCAGGACGGATTGATCAACGCTGCGTTTGCCGCCGAGACGATTTCGGTGGGGTACTTGGCTTGGCCGTTGATCAGATCAATGGTCCAGACGCCGTAATCGCGGCTGCCGCGCTGCTTGGCCCGCTGGAAAAGAATCTTCGAGCGTGCCGGATCGGGGCACCACTGCGGAAACACGCCATATTCAAGGAAATTGCGCACGCCTGGGTTGGCCAGATCGACGGTCCAGATTTCCCAACGCTGCGACTGCGAGCCGAATTTGCAGTACGCCAGCATGCGGCCGTCAGGCGACCATGTGGGGTGCAGTTCGTGATCGTTGTCGTTGGTGACCTGAACGGTTCTTCCCCCGTCCACGCCAACGGTAAACACGTCCCAGTTGCCTGCGCGATTGGACGCGAACGCGATGGAGTTTCCGTCGGGGCTGAACGCGGGCATGACGTCGTCGGCGGGATCAGTGGTGATCTGCGTCTGCGTCTTGCCCGTGATGGACTTGATATAGATGTCCGACGTGTTGCGATGCATCGTGGAGGCGAACGCCAGCCAGTTGCCGGTGCTGTCCACATCAGGGTCCACGCACGCGCCTTCGGTGGCGAAGGTCACTTGTCCAAGGTTGCTGCCGCCATCAAACGGCGAGCCGGAATTGGGGGAACCGTCATTCAATTCGCCATACAACCCGATCAATTGCGGGCTGCGGCGCGAAGGTTGAGGATTGCCCGTTGCGATCGTCGTCTGCGGAGCGGCGAAGGCGATCGGCTCGGCCGGCAGCGTGCGCACCCGCGCCACGCGGGGCGACGGCGCTTGCAGGTTCGCGGTCACCGGCGGGGGCGCGGCCGGGGTCGTTGCAATTTCAGGGCTGTCGGTGGTCGCACAGCCTGTGGTCAACTGGCATCCCACGACCACGCCGACGGCAATTGCGATTGGCTTCTGAAACTTCACGCGCTCACTCCAATCTGGGCCTCTTATCGGACGAATTTCCGAGAACGCTTGAGCAAGAGCGGCCGCGACATCGATGCGTCAAGAAGTCGATGCGGACGTCAGTTATCGGCTGATTTCCATAGGTCCGTGAGCGGATTGTGGAACTTTTGCTGGGCTTGGCAGATCACGGTTTTCCATCGCCGCGCGGCTGATGCCCAAACCCGGCCTCTCGCGCATTGCTGCCATCGCGAGGCTGCACGTTCATTCAACGACCAGAAGCGGAATTCCCGTGAGTGGATCGGCTTTCCCCCGGCTGCCCGGTGTGGTGCAGAGCGCTCGTGTTGCTCTGCTCTCGCCGAAACATCAAACAGCGGCTAAACTGTTCGATTCGCGATCGCGTAGCTCAGCCGGTAGAGCAAGCGCCTTTTAAGCGCTAGGTCCTGGGTTCGAGTCCCAGCGCGATCACTGGCAGTTTTTGCGCTTTTGAACGGATTCTTGGATCGGGAGACCTCACCAGCCAATGCTGGTTTTACACGCCAACTGGACGGAGGGCGCACTTCACGTGTGGGGCGAATCGCTCCGGGATTTTCTCACCGGGGTCGCCGCTGACACGGGTCAATCGCCCGGGGCGCTGGGCGCGGCGACAGCCGCGCCGGGCACGGCTGTGGCCGCGGATCAAACGGTGCATCCTTATGCATGCACAGTTGATGAGCTGCGCGAGGCTCTGCAGCTCCGTCTTGAACCGCCCGC
>CAMPIL010000203.1 GCA_946886375.1 uncultured Phycisphaerales bacterium | reverse complement strand
GCTGCAACAGGACAAGAACGCGATGGGCAGTTGGCGGTGGGAACTGTCGCCACTTTCGTGCGCTGTCTGTCGCGCCAGGTCGGCGACATTCAGAATGGGAAACCGCTTGTCGCGCCAGTGCAGCGAATCGAAGCCCTTGGCGAAACCGTGTCCGATGTAATTGAACAGCAACCCGCCTGAGCTGAGACGTTCGAGCACCGTCTCAGTCAGTTTCGACGGCGGGGGGCAGTAGATGGATGATGCCTTCGCGTAGGTCATGGAGAGGTCGAACGCATCGGGCACGAGCCGGTCGACCATCTGCTTGAAGAGCATTTCCAGCACGCCATCCATCGCGCCGAAGCGCCCCTCGCCTGCGACATAAGTGATGCGCGTGCGGTTTGCGGCGGCGAGCGACTCCAGCGTGGGCGGCTGCTCGTAGCGTTTGATCTTGGCCAAGGCCGCCCGCGCTTCTTCCACCGTGCGCGCCGGCACGCGGCCCAGCGCGAGGTCAGGCGAATCACTGCCATCGTCAATCAATTGATACGGGTGATCGCTCGCGAACTGGTCGTTGCTGCCATCGCCCGATCGCATGACGGAATCGACCTGCGGAAAGTACCAGGCGGGAATTGCGGCGGAATCGGACTGCGATGTCGCATCCCCCAACAACAGAACCATGAAGTCCGCAGGGTTCCGTGGCGCTGCTTCGCGATGCGCGGCGCGAATGAACGATTGAATCTCGCGGCGAAGCGCATCGGCGTCGGAGTTCTTCGTCACCGCATGCCGCACGATGCGCCACCCGCCGCCGAGTTCGCTTGCGCGATAGGCCGCCCATTCACGCGCGACGGGTTCAAGTTCAGGCGTGTGAATAAGGGCGAAGGTGTGGGCCGGCGGCGAAACCACGCTGGATTTTTCCGATGGCGAATCGGCGGCCTGCGCGCGGGATTTCACGAGCAATCCGCACGCCGCCGCCAACGCAATGCCCACCGCTGTCACAATCGCCATGCGCAGCATGCTCATGCGTTGATAGTACGGCGTTGCGGTTTGGCTCTTCCACACTGGGACAAATCTGAATTCCGCATCAGCCGGATGCATCAGCCTGAATGCGAGTGTGACTCGCGCGTGCCCGATTCTTATCACCAGCACGAGCCCCAATGCCCGATCACGTACAGTAAATCGTTCACGTTCACCACGCCATTGTGATCAACATCCGGAGCAGTGAAGGTGGGCTGCGTGGGACCCCAGAAGGAAATCACCATGAGCAAATCGCTGACGTTCACGATCGCATCGTTGTTGATGTCGCCATTGCACGCCGGCACCACCACGGTAAAAGTGTAATCGCTGGCCCACTGCACCGGGGGCGAACCGGGGACCTCGCAACGCAACTGGGAGGTGGGGCGGATGCGGTATTCAAACCCGCTGGTGAAACCCGGCTTGCCTGGCGCGGCAACGATGGTGATGACATTGCTGTTGCTCGCCAAACGTGTCGTGGTGAAATCGGCGGCCTGCAGCGGCACGAAGTTCTGTGCGGTGCCCGCGCTGCGGCGCTCAATCGTCAGCGCCGGCGCGCTCGCCCACGTCACCGGACCGTAGTGCCGCAATTGCACCGCGACCGGAGGCTGGCCCGGCGACTGCATGATCATCGCGCCGTTCGCAGGCACGCACGCCTGGCTGTGCAAACGAAATGGAACCAGCCCGACCGAACCGCCGCCCAGCGCCGCCGGCGTCTGCGCGTAACTCGGATTCGTCAGCACAATCTGGTTCGGATTGCCCTGCGGCCCCACGCGCACTGGACTGGTCCACGCGCCGCCCCCGGCGTTGTCTGCGTTGATGATGATCTGCCCACCCAGGCCGTTCTGGGGAACCTGGATGTACTGCGTCGCGCCGTTGAACGACTTGCCCAGCGTGATGCTGCCGGAAAACTGCTGCGTGATGTAGATCAGGCCGTCCATCGACAGCCACGAGTTGTACTTGAGTTTTTCCGCGGTGAGCGAGCCGATGAATTTCTGCACATCCAGCGCGAAAATGCCGCCCGCGCCGCCGTTGTATCGCGCGTTGATGTTGGCGTACACCTCGCGCGCTTCGATGTGGAAGACATCGTGCTTGGCGCGAATGGTCAGCGGAGTCGATGGCGTTCCGATGTTGCCCTGAGGCGCGGAGACCAGCAGAATGCGCCCGTTGTCGGCGGTGATGTCGCCAACGATGTTGCGCCCGGCTCGCACATTGGAAATGCCGCGCGTGGCGTTGTCCGCGGTGGTGGCGAACACCGGGCCAACCACATCGCGCCCCGCCACCAGGTCGCCGATCGATTCCACCTGCACGGAACCGATGTCCTCGAGCACGTTGACCTTGTTCAGAATCGTCTCAGCCGTGCCGCCCTGCACGATGTTGTGCACGCTGCGCAAGTACCCTGGCGCGAAACCCAGCGCGCGCACGATCAACGGCGAACCGGCGCTCGGCCCGTTGATGTTGATGAAAATGTTGTCGATCGTTTCCCCGCCGTCGGCCCGGATTTCATACACCGTGTCGAAATTGGGCGCGTACAACTGCAGCAGCGTGATGTCCCACCCGCCGGTTGCCGGATTGAACGCGACAGTGGCTGCGCCGTCAGGCACGGCCTGGCCGTTGTTTTTGACGATCTGAATCGACGCTTCGCCGCGCGAACACATCGTCGCAACGCCCAGCGCCGCCGCCCATTGCATGATTGCACGCATCTCTCACACTCCTGTGACGTGTGAAAGTTTGCCACAGGCGCGGCGGATCGCCCGCGCCACCCCGCAACGGGCGTGACATCAGGAATCTCTTGCCTGCACAACCGTCAAACCTTGCGCAGACCGACCGCGCGGCTGCTGATAACGCGCCACTGAACCGGGTTCAACCCCAGTTGTTGATGACCACCAGCAAATCGGCGACGTTGACTGTGCCATCGCCTGTGTTGCAGAAGCCGTTGATGGGAGCGACGTCCGCAGAGCAGGGGCCGGGGCAGGAACCCCAGGCGTTGATCACCGCCAGCAGATCGCCCACGTTGACAACGTTGTTGTCATCAACATCGCCAAACTTCCGCGGGCCGAAATACCCGCTGCGGCGGACATTCTGAGCGAAGATGTCGCCGCCGTCGGACCGTGCATCGCCCCAAGCGAGCATGGCGTCGCCGCAGGTGTTGATTGCTGCGCTCAAGCGGGTTTTGCCGCTGGGCGCGGTGCACGCCTGAATGGGCGCTGCGCCCCACGCCAGCGAACCGTCGCCGTTCAGTCGCGCGCCCATCACGTGCGCACCGCCACCGGGCTGATCGAACCAGAACGCCATGCTGTAGCCTTGGTCGTCGGCCAGCGTGGTGACAAAGGAGGTCTGGTCGGCCCCCAGCGGCACAAGTTCCTTCGCACTGTCGCCCCACATCCGCGCGCCGGTGGAGCCCTTGAACTTCTGGCCGTATACGCCCCAGGCGCTTTGCACCGGCAAGGAAACATCGGTCCAGAACATGAAGATTTCATCGGTGCCCGCGCTGTACGCCACGCTGGATGAAATTCTGCACCGGCTGCCGGTCACCGTCGAACACGCCACGCCGTTGTGAGCAAACACCTCCGCGCCGGCGGCATTCACGCGCTGCACGTACCCGTTGCGTGCACTGCTCGCCTCATACCAGCCGTACACCGCGCCGCCCGCGCCGTCGCTGACGAAGTTCGGGAAATACCCGTTCTGCACCGATCCGCCGTCATACACCGCCACGGGACTGCCCGCGTTCCACACCGCCGCGCCTGCGCTGGAAAACTTCTGCGTGTACAAATGCCGTGGACTGCTGAAATTGCCTGTCGGCCGCACCCACAACGCGATCACACTGCCGTTGTCCGAACCATGCACCTGGCTCATGGCATAACTGCCGGCCGCAGGCTGTTGAACAATGCCGCCCGCCAGCCATTGAATCACGCCATTGGCATCCAATTTCTGCAATCGAACGCCCGAGCCCTCCGTCCAGCCTGCGACGTAGGAACCGTCACTCGTCACCGCCACCTGCGGTCCAAATCCAGCCCCCTGCGTCACCTGCACACCGGCCGATCCCCACATGAGCACGCCAGCGGGGCTGACTTTGTTTACGGTGATTTTGGTGCCGCCCGTGCGGTCATCCTGGAACGCAAGCACCGCGTTGCCTGAAGCGTCAACCGCAAGGCCGTAGTCGTTGGTGGAACTCAACCCCAGATCTGCCACCAGCACGCCGTTGTGTGCCCACTGTTCCTGGCCATAGGCGTCCAGCCGCTGCAGATACACATCGTATCCGCCGGTGCTGTTGTCGAACCAACTGACATAGCACCCGCCATCGGCAGTGGCCCGAACCTTGGTCTGCACCTGATCGCCGGGCCGGTCGCCCACCGCCAGGTTAAGTGCCGGATTGCTCGCCCACTGTGCCCCGACACTACCCGCGAACCCCAGAACCACGCCCGCACCACCCAAACACGACACCAATGCACGTTGCGATCTCATCTGATCTCCTTTGTCTGGACCAATCGCGGGCGACTTGGCCATTGTGGCAGATGTTCGGGACCGATACAAGACCAAACTTTAGAGGTAGCCGGAGGAAAAGTTGGCGACGTGTGGCTCGTCTTTCGCGAGGCGTCGATCGCGCCGTGTCACGGCATGCTGCGCGACCGCAATTGACAAGGTCCGACGCCGCTGCGCACCGAACTCTGCACCAGCCAAATGAAGAAATTTTTCGGCCCGATGCTCGTCTTTTTGTGGTATCATGCGATCCTAATTCAATCTATCTCGCGGAGACGAGTGATGGCCACCGAACGGATTCGAGTGATGTGCGTGGACGACAACCCACTGGTTGCCGAAGGCGTGCGAATCAAATTGAATATGGAAGGTGGATTCGAATGGGCCGGTCACCGGCACACCGCCGATGATCTATGCGACTGGGTCCGCCGCTGGAAGCCGGACATCGTCCTGCTCGATATCGACATGCCGGGCGCCGATGCCCTGACGTCACTGGCGGAACTCGCCGAGGCCGTGCCTGACACGAAGACAGTCATTCTGAGCGGCTACTCGCAGGAAGATTTTCTGGAGCGAGCCATCGCTGCGGGAGCCTGGGGCTATGTCTCCAAGAACGATGGTCCGGATCAGGTCGTCCAAGCGATTCGCCTCGCCGCAGACGGCAAATTCGCGTTCGGCCAAACCGTTCTGCAGCAGTGCATCGGCGGCCGGTAGCCGCGTCAACGCATCGTCCAATTTTGCAGCAAATCCAGCAGATCGGCCTCGTCGATGATCCCGTCGCGGTTGATGTCAGCGGCGCACGGCGGTGAATCGCATGCACTGCCCAACACGCTCAACAACAGTCCGACATCCGAGGCTGCAACAGCCCCGTCTTTGTCAACATCGTAGACGCTCTCCATCGCGATCGAGCCGGTACGCACCAGGAACAAGACATGCGGACCAATGGCGGGAGCCGTCATTGTTTGCACGCCGCCAGCCGGGACCGCGCCATGACTGCTCGCGATGCCGGTGTTCACATTGAACCACTCGACCGCAAACGATCCTGCGGCGCCGGCCAGATTCACCGTGCATGAACCGCCGCTTGGCAGATACACCAGGTAGGTCTCGCCAACGTTCGCCAGGCAATAACCCGTTGAAGCCAGATCGCCGCGTGGCAGCGTCAACGCAAGGTTCATTCGCCTTGCGTAACTCAGCGTGTGACCCATGGCTTTGCGAATGTTATGGTCCGGCGGCGGACAGAAGGGGGAGTTCTCGAAATAGGAGTCCATGTAAATCACGTTCAGCCCGCGGGTGAAACTCTTCCACACCCAACTCGCCGACCCGGCGCAGCCGAAAATGTGATCGCTGTCTGCGAACACCACTTTGCTGCCGTTGTTGGCGGGCGGATTGTCGACGTATGATCCCTCCGGGCCGGAACTGAACGGCGCGATCGCCTCCGCATGACTTTGCCAGAGCGCAGCGCCCACGTTCGCCAGCGGCGTGGAGAAAATCACCGGATGCCGCTTGGGCTTGGTCGCTTCGTAGTCGTGAATGAAATCAATGAAATGGTTCTGCCACGCGATGGATCCTGCGTGGCTTTCGTTGGCGATCTCGTACAACACGTTGTCCAAGTCGTTCACCGTGTCGATCACCTTGCGAACGTAGGCTTCCTGAATGGCCATGACCGCAGGCCCGCCGAGGTCGTGCGACTCGATGCCATGGCCATCGTTGTTCGGGTCGCCATTGATTCCATTGATGTTGTTGGCGATGTTGAAGGGATGAAATCCCCAGCCTTGGACCGATTGGGTGAGGGCATGGCCTTCAAAGAGCATGATGGAGACGTAAATGCCGCGATCGCGCGCCGCGATGCAGCGGGCCCGCAGTCGATCGAAATAGGGCTGGTTGAAGGTGTTCAGATCGAAGTGGCCGACCTGGGGAATATTGTCTGCAATAGGCAAATCGGTGGAGATCTGCGTGATGGGAGGATAGGGCTTATGCGGTGTGTTGGATTGGACGCCGCCCCCGGAACCGGATGACCCGCCCCCGGAACTGCCGCCGGTCCCGCCGGTTGAGCCGCCGACGACCAGCGTGCTTGCAGCGGCGGGATCTTGCGGCGGAGGCGCATCGCCCAGACGAATCCACGGATGCGGCGACGAATAGCGGAAACCGCTGTCGTTCGGGTAGCGAAACTGCGGCATCTCCGCCCGCCAGAGTCGAATGAAGTTGTGATTGTGCGC
>CAMPIL010000202.1 GCA_946886375.1 uncultured Phycisphaerales bacterium | reverse complement strand
CTTTGACCTGCACGCCCAGCGACGAAGCGGTCGAAGTGATCTTGGTGGAAAAAATGAGATCAGTCACAAGGCAAAGCATTGATCAAGCATAACGCAGAGAGACGCGGCACGCCGCGTGCGCACGTCGCGCACGACTTTGGTGATCCTATGCTTTCTGCCTGATGCTTTACAACGGCCGAACGGCGCGCATGTCGTGCTTGACCTCCAGGACCGACCGGAGATTGCACAACTGCCAGCGCCAACTTTCGGCTTCCTGAGCCATGGCGAGCAGCGATTCGACGTCTTCCTTGAACGGGCCCTGCCGCAGCTCGATTCTCGCTCCCTTTTCGACGCTCGGCTTCACCTTCCAGTACACCGGCGCGTGCATGTCGTTGTAGTCGGCGTACCAATCCCAGACAATCGATCCGCCTGCGTCGTAATCCAGAATCGCGATCGTGGATGTCTTGGTGCAGTCCTTGTCCCAGCACAGCACGATGCTGCCGCCCTGGCGAAGGTCGACTTCCGCATCGACAGGAAACCATCGGCTGAGACCTTCGGGCGTGGTCAGACACGCGAAAACCTCATCGTGATGCATCGCGATGGTCTCACGCAGCGTAATCCAGATTCCATCATCTTCGCGGCGAATCATGGGAAATCACCGGGCGCCAATCAGGTGCGGGACTTCAAGTTTCGAGCGTCAAATTCAACCAACGGCTTGGACCGCCTTACTGCGACTGATGCCCAATGCTAGTGCCCTGCTCCGACTGCCTCGTGCATCGTCAAATCTTCATACGTCTCGCGCCTGCGGATCAGTTCGCTCTGATCGCCATCAACCAGCACTTCCGCAGGCAGCGGCATGGAGTTATATCGGCTCGCCATCGCCATCCCATATGCCCCGGTGCTGAAAACTGCCAGGAGATCACCTCGTTTCAGTGACGGAAGCGGGCGATCCAGCGCAAGAAAATCGCCGCTCTCGCAAATCGGACCCACCACGTCCATCGGAACCAGTCCAGGCACATCCATGTTCTTCAGCCTCCGCGTCGGAACGTGCTGAGCCTGAACTTTGGCGGGCCAGATGAAGTGGAACGACCCGTAATGCGACGGCCGGATCAGGTCGTTCATTCCCCCATCGCAAATCGCGAACGTCTTGTCGCCCGATGTCTTCACGTACAGCACTCGCACCAGCAGAATCCCGGCGTTGGCGACAATGGTGCGCCCCGGCTCCAGCACGATCTGCAAGCCCCGCTTCACGCGGTCTTTCAGGAGCGGCACGATGTACTTCGCGTAGTCGCTGGCCAGCGGCGATTGCTCGGATTCGTAATCCGCGCCGAATCCACCTCCCAGATCAAGCATCGTGACTTCGAATCCATCAACACTCAGTTCATCGATCAGTCGCGTCGCCTTTTCAACGGCCTGGACGTAGGGCTCGACCGCGTAGACCGG
This sequence comes from uncultured Phycisphaerales bacterium, assembly GCA_946886375.1. The sequence continues at coordinate 5,276 of CAMPIL010000202.1, read as the reverse complement.
CGAACCGATGTGCAAATGAATGCCGCGCAACAGGCAGTGGCGATCGCGGCCGTAGGCGTGAAAGAACGCCTTGGCTCGTTCGATGTCCACGCCGAACTTGGTTTCCTTCTTCCCCGTCGAGGTGTAGCGGTGGGTCTTGGGATCGACGTCGGGATTGACGCGAAGCGCGGCACGGCACTGCGCGTTCATCGAGGCGGCAATCGCGCTGATGTTCTCGAACTCGGCTTCCGATTCAACGTTGAACCAACCCACGCCCGCGGCAATCGCCTGCCGGATTTCATCATCGGTTTTTCCAACGCCCGCGTACACGCACTGGTCCGGCGAGACGCCCGCCGCCATTGCCCGGTGCAACTCGCCGCCGCTTACCAGGTCCATCCCCGCGCCTCGCTCGGCAAGCACGCGGCAGATGGAAACATTCGAGCAACTCTTGATCGAGAAGCAGATCAGCGGATGGAGTTCCGCAAAGGCCGTGGCGATTCGATCGTAGTGATCGATCAAGGTCGCCTTGGAATACAGGTAGCAGGGCGTGCCGAACTGCTGCGCGACTTTGCTCACGGCAACGTCTTCGCAATGCAATTCACCGTTCTGGTAAGAAAAATAATCCATGGAAGTTGGTCCGCGTTGAGGGCGGGATTCTAGTCCAACTTTGCCGATTCGTTGGCGATCCATCACAGGAAGCGTGTTTTCGACACTTGCGTCAATCCGCCGGGCGCACCATATGGGCCGCAATCACGCGTCCACGTTTTCGCGCAAACGCGGGTCCAGCAGCAGCAGCCGGCCGTCCTTGCCCACGAATTCCTTGGCGGAGATGCCCTGAGGGAGCGGGCTGAACGCCATCCCGGTGTGGTGCTTCATATCGCCGACGTAGCGGCTGGCTTTCACGGTCACCCCCACCACCGCCGCGCTGCCATCGGACCGCACCAGTTGCAAAGCGCCCTGCGAGCCGGGATAGATCATCTGCCGTCCGACGACGCTGATGCCGTCGATCGAAATATCGCGCGCTCGAACCACCACCGGCCTGCCGCGCTCGCCCGTCGGCGCGACCAGAAGCATGGCGACATAGGCGTGGTACGGAAGTCGCTTTTTGGATCGGCGATCGGCCAGCACCGCCTGCATGGGCTCATAGCCCGCGGCAACGTCAATCAGGCGATCGGTGAACGGTCGTTTCGGGTTGGTCACGCGACAGGCTCCGCATCATCCATTGGACAAGACGACAGGACCGGATATCGGCCGGAGTCAACTGAAAACTGTGCGGATTCACGAGGCAGCACTCGAACAGATTCAGGCTGCATCGGCCTTCAGCGACGGATCCAACAGAGCCATGCGTCCGGTCTTGTCGAGGAATGAGTCACTGGACAGTTCCGCGGCCATGGGAACAAACTGCAATCCCACCTGATGCTGCATGTCGCCGGAATAGCGGCAGTGGCGGACTTCCACGCCGACCAGCGCCACGTCGCCCGTGGAGCGAACCAGTTGCACAGCGCCGCGCGAGCCGGGATACATCATCGTCCGGCTGAGCACGCAAAGCCCTCCCAGCGAAAGGTCCTTGGCCCGCAAGACGATCGGCTGTCCGCGCTGGCCCGTGGGACCTACAAGCACGATCGCCACCAGCGCGTTGTAGGGCACGCGCTTCTTGATGCGGCGATCCGAGCCGGCGACCGCGCCACTGCGCTTGCCTTCAGCCGCATCAATGAAGTAGTCCGCTAATTCCTGATTCTTCGTGCCCATGCTCCCATCCCCTTCCGGCACTGCGAGCCGATCGTCTCTTATCGCAATCATCGGTCCAGTTGATGCTCTTGGTCAGTGCCACACGAATGCTGTGATGAAATCAGCGCTCGCCAAGCCTTATTGACCTTCAGAACCGCGCAGATCCAGCGGTTTTACCGAAACGACCGGCTCCGCCAGAGTGCCTCGGACGTAATACGCGACGAGTTTATCGGTCACTTTCGCCAGCCATCGCCCGACCTGACCCAGTTGGCCTTGCACACGCTCAAACGGGCCGGCGTTCAGGCGAAAGTTCAGCGTGGAATCAAAGTGGATACTGCCCTCGCCCCGCACGGCCAATAGTCCGCTGACAAAATCGATGTTCGTGAGTTCCACGCGATCACCGCTCAAGCGCACATCAGCCGTGCCACGATCGTTCGGTCCCGTTTCGCCCGTGACGCGCGTGGCGATCTCGGTGAGTTTGCGCACCGCTGGGAGGTTGACGAGCCTGCCCTTGCCCACGGCGAGTTTTCCCATTCCGGAAAGACTCTGCTCAAGGCTGCGCAACTTGGCAGTCACATTCGCCGTCAGGTCGATTTCTCCGGCGTACTTGGGCGGCGCATCGGCCGGCGGTCGCAATGCGTCCTCGATGCGCACGCCTTTCATGTCGATCGACATCTGTGCCGAGTACGGTTCCGACAGTGTCGCGCTGCCGTTCATGACCAGACTTCCACCCAGGCCGCGGTACTCAAGCGGCTGAATGGTCAAGGTGCGCTCGCTGAGCAGGCCTGAGATATCCAGCGACTGCACGGGCAGTACGTAGTCGCCCAAGGCCATGTGCCCACCGGTCAACCGCGTCGAAAAATCCAAGCGCATGTCAGAGCCGCGCCGCAATGGAATTTCTCCGTTCATGCGTATCGAGAGATCACCAGTCATCTCATGCTCGCGAACAAAGGACTGCAACTGTGGCGGCAGCGTGCTGTATTGCGATTCGTTCAACGCCATGCGCACCGTCGATTCGCTGATCGCAAGCACCGCTGAGTCAATGTTTAATCGGCCATACAGTTCGCAGAGGAACACTGGCGCCCGCGCGAACTGCGCATCGATCGTGTACCAGCCAGCCTCCGATGCCCCATCCGCAGGTTTGCTGGCGAGATCGAATGTCAATTGATGCAGCGTCATCGGCGGGCGATCTGGAACTTGGTATTCCATTGAACCGTTGACCACGCCCAATCGCCGGATTGCAAAGACATCGCTCAAGCGAGGGCGGTCGGCTTGAGTTGTTGAGGCCGAGCCGGCGCGGCGGAGCAAATTGCTGAAACCAACCAGACCGCCATCGGGCCGCCGGATCAATCGCACGGTGGGGTCGAAGAGTTCAACAGTTTGAATGACGATCGGCTTTCCGGATTCAGGGATTTCCGTCAGTTCGACGCGCAACGACGACGCCTCGACAATCGTGATCCCCTCGCTGCTCAGCCGGAAATTGCTGAGCACGACTGTCGCGGGGTACTCGTACACGAGGCTGTCGAAGGACACATCAGGATTGAGATGGCCCCGCGCCACGGCGAGCAGTTGATCGCCGCACCAGTTTTCAATCGCCTTTTTCGTGTCGGTGACGAGCGCGCGCAGCGAATCCACAACACCCGTTTCGCCATGCCGCCGCGCGAAGAACAACACTGTGCCGATAATGAGCAGGCACAGCGCGATGCCGATGGCCAACCTGGACCTGCTGCGGTTCATGCGTTCAATTCGGCGGCTGGATGAACGCGTCTGAGGGTCGCGGCGACGCCAAGGAACCGCGCAAGGCAAGCGCCTCCTGCAAACCCGTCCATGACCCGTAGCCGTTCCATGCCGCGAAGATGAACAAGAGCACCGGCGACATCGCGGTGTGTTGTTGATCCAGGATGTCCAGCACCGCAACAATGGCGAACATCGCTGCGCTCAGGAGGCCGGAGACGGAGTAGACCAGATTGCCTGCAAATGGCTGCACGAGCGTCAAGAGGGCGCTGACGCCGAATGCAATTGCCGTGATCTTCAGCGTCCAATCCAGCAGCACGACAAACAGAAGAAACTGGCCGTTCACGCCCGTGTAAATCCACGTCGTCGCAAATCCAAAGTACGCAAAAATCCCGGCGCTCAACAGCATGAAGAAGACTTGTGTGCGAGCCTGGGTTGCGGAGGATGCATTTGTCATCGGCGCCTCGTGTGCAGTGAATGATACCCAACGAGCAGCAAGCCGGTTCGACTTCTGCGGGGCGCGATATGATGAATCTCGCCACATTCAGGAGATTTCCAATGCGACACTCACGGCGAGAATTCCTGCAGGCGATCGGGGCCACGGCCGCGCTGGGTTCCATTCCCCGCATCGCACGCGCAGCATGGCTACAGACGAAAACCAACTTCGCGAACAAGACTCTGCCCGGCGGGGCATACGTCATCGGCACGATCAACGACGGCGGAAACGTGCTGATCGTCCCCACCGATGAAGGCCCGCTGATGGTGGACGCCAAGTTCGCGCACACCGCGACGGAACTCGCGGCGGATGTGCAGTCGCTCCTGGGGCGCAACCCCGCACTGCTCATCAACACGCATCATCATGCGGATCACTCAGGCGGGAACTGGGTTTTTTCGGATGCAGCGCGCATCGCGGCGCACCGCAACTTCAATCCGCGCATTCCCGCCAACCTGCCTCGCTACGCGCAGGGGGCGCAGGAGCACGCCAGCGAGTTGGCCGAATCCAACGCTGACCCTGAGAAGATCAAGTCCGCGAACGAAACCGCCCAGCGCGTCAAGGCCATGAAGGCCGAGCAATTCCAGGCCAGCCAGGAACTCGCCGACGGCGTGACGATCATCGACCAGGGTGGGGTGACCGCGCAGTGCTATCACTTCGGCAACGGGCACACCGACAACGACATCGTCGTCTTCCTGCCACGCCACAACATCATGCACATGGGCGATCTGCTGTTCCACAACGTGCATCCCTTCATCGACCGCAGCGCCAAGGCGAACACCGCGGGCTGGCAGCACTCGCTGCGCGAAGCGATGAAACTGGGCGATGACAAGACCATCATCATCCCCGGCCACGGCGAAGTCACTGACAAAACCGCATTGCCCAAGCAGATCGCCTACTTCGATCGCATGCGCGAAATCGTTTCGCAGGCGATCAAAGACGGCAAGACGCGCGACGAGGTGACCGCGATGAATCCCGAAGAGTTCAAGCATTACGGACTTGAACGCATTCGCCCGCTCACGCTGGGCGGGATTTACGACGAGTTGCAGGAAGCAAATCGATAAGACGCGGCAGATCATCCCCTCTCCCGTTCAGGGCGAGGGAGCAGCCTGCCGTTGTGTTCACAGTTCATCCATTGGCGGACACGTGCACATCAGGTTGCGGTCGCCGTAGGGATTGTCGATGCGGCCGACCGATGGCCAGAACTTGTGATCGCGCAGCCACGGCGCGCCGGCGGGGAACGCGGCTTGCTCGCGCGAATACCTGTGTTTCCAGCCGTCGGATGCAATTGCCGCGATCGTGTGCGGCGCGTTCTTCAGCACGTTGTCGGTTCGGTCGGCCT
>CAMPIL010000201.1 GCA_946886375.1 uncultured Phycisphaerales bacterium | reverse complement strand
ACAGCGGCCTCAAGCTCGATGGAATCGTGCGCGAAGTGGCTGGCAGCGCGGACATTGACCTTCTGCACAAGCCGGGCGAGCCGCTGATGCTCGATATTCTCATTCACGCAGATTCGGCTCGCGCATTGGGCCAGACCATGACGGAACTTGAAGCACAGGCGCTGCTGACCGATGAAGGCACGGTGCTTCAGATTCCATCGGTCCGCGCCAACGCTGCAGACGGCGTCATAACCGCCCAGGCCTGGACAAGCCTGATTGGCCCGGGCGACTACCAGGCGACTGTGAACATGGTGGGGGTGCCGGTCAATCGTTTTGCAATCGCCGGAGCCAAGCCGTCCACAAGTGAGAAGGAAACCGGCCGCGCCAACGACGCGCGCGGCGAGGTGTACGCGACGCTGGCGATGTCAGGCGTTCGCGATGATCCGTCTTCTCGCCGGGGCCGCGCCTCTGTTCGCGTCCTGCACGGACGCATGGTGAACATCCCCATGCTTGTGCAGTTGATGCAGGTGGCTCAACTCTCGATGCCGCTGGGCGGCAACCTGGATTTTGCCGACGCAGAAATGTACCTCGAGGGCGATCGCATCGTGTTCGAACGCATCGTGTTTGAGAGCACATTGGGCAACATGTCCATGCTGCAACTCTCAGGCGAGGGCGAGATGGACTTCGACACGCTGGAACTGCACACGCGATTCCACAATCGCGGGGCCGTTCCCCTGGTCCGCGATATCGTCGGCGGCGTCAGCGATGCACTGTACTGCATTGAGGTGACGGGGCCGCTGGGCGACCCCAAGGCGCGGCTGGTTCCTTTGCCCACTCCCAATTAATTGCCGCCGGGGGCGATCGCGGCGATAATACAGCCGCCCATGAAGAAGCCCATAGAGATCGATGAAGAGACGCTTCCGGCCGTGCAGGCGCTGATCCAATCGGTGGGCGGCGACCCGCAGTCTTTTGACGGCAAGTTGATCACGCAGTTGATCCAAACGTCGTTGAAACTCATTCCCGACGGCCACGACACCGGACAATTGAAACTGCTCAACAGCGCGCTGAAGGAAATGCGCTACGCCTACCGCGTGTTCAACAAGTACCGTGGCATTCCCAAGGTGACGATCTTCGGGTCTGCTCGCACGCCTCCGAACCATCCGGATTACCTGGCCGCGCACGATTACAGCCTGGCGATGGCCGAGTGGGGCTGGATGGCGATCACCGGCGCCGGCAATGGAATCATGAAGGCCGGGCACGAAGGTCCGCAGCGCGAAGCGAGTTTCGGTCTTTCCATTCGCCTTCCGTTTGAAACGACCGCCAACACCGTCATCGAAGGCGATGCCAAACTCATCAACTTCCGCTACTTCTTCACGCGCAAACTCATGTTCATGACCCATGCCGACGCCGTGACGATATTTCCCGGAGGCTTCGGCACGCAGGATGAACTGTTCGAGTGCCTCACCCTCGTGCAGACCGGCAAGTCGAACATCATTCCGATCGTCATGCTCGAAGGCAAAGGCGGCATGTACTGGAAGAATTGGGAGCATTACGTGCTCACCAACCTGCTTGAAAACGGATGGATCAGTCCGGAAGACCCTGGCATCTACTACATCGCTCCCACGATTGACGACGCGGTCAAGCACGTGCTGAACTTCTATCGCGTGTACCACTCCAGCCGCTACGTGCGCGACACGCTGGTGATTCGCCTGCGGCATCGGCTCACCGCCGCCCAGGTCGAACAGTTGAACGAAGAATTCGCCGGGCTGGTAAAAGAAGGGCGCATTGAGCAGGTCGGCCCGTTCGACGTGGAGAAGGATCATCGCGATCTTCCGCGATTGGCCTTCGTGCACACGCGGCATCATCACGGCCGCGTCCGCGCCATGATCGACCGGATCAACAGTTTCGCCCCGGCGGATCAGAAGATCACAGCCTAGGCATCGGCCCGGTCGCGTCCTGCGGCGGCAGTGGCGCTGCCCCGGTCGTCGCAAGTGTGCCATGATAGAACTGAATCACCATCGCTTCGATTTCCGGATGCGATTCGCGCAGCGAGTTGTGATCGCCGCCGGGCAGTTCAACGAGTCTGGCCCAGCCCTCGGATTTCTCAGCGAGTGTTCGCGAATGATCCACGGGAATGATGGAATCCGAGTCGCCGTGCAGCAGCAGCATCGGGCGGTACACGGTCGCAATTGCGTCGTCGGCTCGATGCGTGTCGGGTATAAGCATCGCAGCAAGTCCGCGACAGAGGATATTCGCCTGATCTCCGCCCAGCGCGCACGCCGCCATCTCCCGCCAACTGACAAACGCCGATTCGATGACCGCCGAATTGATCTCCGTGCGCTGTGCCATGACGTTCAATCCGATCGTCCCGCCCAGCGACTGCCCATACATTCCGATGCGCTGCGGATCAACGTCCGGCCGGGCAAGCACTGCATCCAGCGCAGCGTGGGTATCCGCGATCAACGGTCCGCGCGATCGCGCTGCGCCCTCGCTTTCGCCGTAGCCGCGGTAATCAAAGACGAACACGTTGAAGCCCGCTGCGGGCAGATACTCGGTGAACCAATAATGCGATTCGATGTTCCCCGCATTGCCGTGAACGTGCAGAATGGTCGGAGCCTTCTCGTCGCCGGGCGTCGTTTGCTGCGCCGGTATGAACCAGCCCAGCAGTCGCGTGCCGTCGGAGGATCGGAACCACACGCGTTCGGCGCCAATGAGGTGGCGCGGCGGGGGAGTCGGGCCGGACGTTGGATAGTAGAAGTAGCGTTCCATGCATCCGGTGATCCAGAGCAACAGCAGCACAATTCCAAGGGAGAGGCCAATCCGCCTCCAGCGCCGCCACCATCCAGCCCCGCGAGGCTTGGCATCCGCGGCATCATTATTGTGTGATACGGGTTCCATTCAAAGCCGCCTCCGGAGAAGGACCTGACAACGCCGTGGCCCGTCTGAACCGATGAAATCGATGGTTGCGGCACGCCTGGTGCAAGAATCACGACAGAACAACGCTGTGCTTGCGATCAGTATTATGACAAGTCATGAGAATTGCCTCAATCGGGTTGCTGGCGTCGTTTCTGGCTTTGCCGGGCTGCGCGTCTGCGCCCGCCCCGCAAGCTGGGGTTGCGGCGCAGAACGCCAACACAACCGCAGCAAAGGCAGCCGTGAACGCCGCCGCCATCCGCGAACGGCTCACCGGCACGAACAACGGTCTGGAAGTTCGCCGCTGGGCAATCCGCGACCAGGGTGACAGCGCGCTGGCAGCGCTCATCCGCCACGCTGATGGCGTCGCCGCCGACGAGCACACGCTGGCCCGGCTCAAGCGCAATGGCTTTCGTTTGGTGCGAGTGCCTGTCGAGCACATGGATGCGCTCAGCCTCGATATGGGCGGTGCGGCTTACGACGCCAACGAGTGGCACGGCCAGGTTCACACTTGGCGGTCGCTGCTGGCCCAGCCCGTCAGTGAAGCCGGCCGCGCCGTCGCTATCGATGGCCAGGTGCTGCGATTTGATCGCGGTGAGTTTCAGTTGATGATCCGATGCTGGACCGTGCAGATGGAGGATGGGCCATATCTGCATCTGGAGGTTTTGCCGCGCCGTCGCGTGCCTCAGGTTGGCGATCTGCGCCGCCTGCTTGGCGATGAAGATGAAACCGCAGCGAGCCAGGCGTTCGGCTCGATGGCGCTGGACCTTCAACTGCAAGCCGGCTATGCGTATCTGTTGCTTGGTGAATCGCCGCAAATCGACTGGCCGGGGTTGGACGCACCACCCGCCGCAAATGATGAACCGCAAACCGCAGCAACCGCCGAACCCAGGCCCTCTCGCACCGGCCCCATTGATATGATCGGTCCCGAAGCCACCGCGCCTCGCACGCTTGGGGAAATGCTGCTGCTGCCGGATCCGCCTGCGAATCGGATCGTGCTGGGATTTGTTCCTAAGATTCCCTCAGAACTGTTCGTGCCCGGTTCGATTCCTGACCATGCTTCCAACTCCAGCGCACAAGGCGGCGGATGACGCAGATGATTGATCCATCACGAGCGAGGCTGAGACGCCGGTGGTCCCTGCGTCGAAGACACCGCCGCGCGCTGCCGCCGATGTCGGTCATTCCCACGCTGTGCACGCTGGGCAATCTGATCGCCGGTTTTGCTGCGATTCACTTTGCAGCGCGCGAACCCTGGGTGCGCGTGCTCAAGGACGATTGGATGTGGACGCCGCTCACCTTTGCCGGCGCGCTGGTCTTTCTGGGCATGTTTCTGGACGCCATCGACGGCACTCTGGCGCGCCTGACACGCTCCACGTCCGAACTCGGCGGCCAACTCGATTCGCTGGCCGATGTGGTCACCTTTGGCGTTGCGCCGGCCTTCATGACGCTGCGACTGGTGCACAATCACCTTTCCAGCGAAGGCCTGGTCATCGGCCCGGACGCCGACCTCTTCGGCAAGGTCATCTGGTGTGCCGCAGCGGTGTACGTCAGTTGCGCCGCGTTGCGTCTGGCGCGCTTCAACGTTGAGGTCGGCAACGACAAGGCCAACGATCACAGTTTGTTTCGCGGCCTGCCTTCGCCCGGCGCGGCGGGAACGGTCGCCAGCCTCATCGTGCTGCACCAGCACCTGATGGTCAGTTACGCCGACACCGGCGCGGCGTTGCAGATCGGCAAGTGGTCCACGCTGGTGATTCCGCTCGCGCTGCTCCTGTGCGCGTTCGGCATGGTGTCATCCATCCCCTACATCCACTTTGCCAACCGCTATTTCCGAGGAAGACGAAGTTACGCCTATGTCGTGCGGCTGGTCATCATCTCGGTGCTTCTGATCACGTGGTTTCAGGCGACGCTGGCGCTTGGGTTTGTCGTGTACGCGCTCTCGGGCCCCGTGCGACTGCTCATGCACCGCATCAAGCACCGCAAGCCGCCTGCCGTTTCGACTTCCGGCTGATCGCGCGATACGCTTGGATCAATGTCATCGCCAAGCCTCGTGCGCACTCGTTTCGCTCCAAGCCCATCGGGCCACCTTCACGTGGGCGGCGCGCGCACCGCGCTGTTCTGCTGGGCTTATGCCCGAAAGCGCGGCGGGAAGTTCATGCTGCGCATCGAAGACACCGACGTCAAACGATCTTCCGACGCCGCCAGCATGGCCTTCCTCGAAGACCTCAACTGGCTCGGCATGACGTGGGATGAAGGCCCGGCCCCGCCGCATGAAACCGGCGAGCGCGGCGAGCACGGTCCGTACTTTCAATCTCAGCGGTTGGACATCTACAACCGCTGCTTCGATCAACTCATCGCCCAAGGGAAGGCGTACCGCGCGTTCGAAACGCCCGCGGAACTCGATGTAGTCCGCCGCGAAGCCCAGAAGCAGAAGAAAAACTACCGCTATGACCGCGCTGCGCTGAACCTGTCTTCGCAGCAGATTCAGCAGCACCTCGCGGAAGGCAAGCCGCACGTCGTCCGCTTCAAGATTCCCGATGATCTTCAGCGCGTCGTTTTCCGCGATGAAATCCGTGGCGAAGTCACCATCGAGCGATCCGAACTCGATGACTTCGTCATTCGCAAGGCTGACGGTTATCCAATGTACAACTTCGCAGTGGTGGTCGATGATGAACTCATGGGCGTCACGCACGTCATCCGCGCCCAGGAGCATCTTTCCAACACGCCCCGGCACGTGCTGCTGCAGGATGCGCTGGGATTTCGCAGGCCCGTGTACGCGCACATCTCGCTCATCACCAATCCCGACGGCTCGAAGATGTCCAAGCGCGACAAGGACAAGGCCCTGCGCGCCGCAGTCAAGAAGCGAGGCTTGACATCATCGCCTTTCAAGCCCGGCATCGATGCGCGAAGTCCGGAGACTGCAATCCCCGGGCTTCCTGTCATCGATGAAAAAACCTGGCAATGGTGGCTCTCCGACAGCGATCATCAACTGCCGCTGGATGACGCTGAGCGGCTCGCTGACGCATTGCAGATCGAACTGCCTGAGATCAACGTCGATGACTTCCGCCGCCACGGCTATCTGCCTGAGGTGATGGTGAATTACCTCGCGTTGCTGGGTTGGAGTCCGGGAGGCGATATCGAGAAGTTCGATGCGCAGTTCCTCATCGATCGTTTCGACTTCGACCGCATCGTCAAGACACCCGCCAAGTTCGATCGCGAGAAACTGCTTGCGTTCAATCTCGATGCGCTGCAGAAACTCTCTGCGGAGGAGTTCGTTGAGCGGTTCCGCGAGCATTGCCGGCAGTATCATCCAGAGTTCATCGCCACACTCACCGCTGAGCAGTTCGACATGCTGGCCCGCGCCAATCACGCGCGCTCCAAGACGCTGGAAGACCCCATCAAGAGTTCGCGCTTCTTCATCCTTGGCGATGATGAGATCATCTACGAGCAATCCAAGGCAGTGCAGGACGCGATGACCAAGGGCGAGCCAAGCGGATCGGCTCATCTTGAAGCGTTGCTGCCTGCGCTGCGCGAAGTGCCTGAGTGGACCGTCGCCAACATCGAGGCCGCGGTGATGCAGTACGCGGAGCAACATGCCGGCGGCAAGGGAACGGGGGGCGGCCTGGGCAAGGTCGCCCAGCCGCTGCGCATCGCAGTCAGCGGCGGCACGGTCAGCCCCGCAATCTTCGAAACCCTCGCGATCCTCGGCAAGGATTCAACGATCAAACGCATCGAACGCTGGTTGGCGCATCGCGCTGTGATCGCAGGCAGTGGGGGATAAGGGGATCGCGCGCGTGCGGTCACGCTCCCGC
>CAMPIL010000200.1 GCA_946886375.1 uncultured Phycisphaerales bacterium | reverse complement strand
GCCTTCCTTTCCATATTTGACATGATTGGATATCGCGCGATCGCTGACCCGTTCGGGGACACGCTTCGTCGAACGTTGGCCATGTATTTTCGTGACAACGCTTCGAGATCGCAAGCCGACAAGTATTTTTCTGATTTCGCCAACTCTACGAAGGTTGTCGGCGCGGGGTTTACACCGACAGATTTGACGCGGAACTATGCGGCGATTCCGTTCGATACGCTTAGTGATCAGATCGTGTTCCTTCACTCGGCCCAACCGGAGCTGCGCGGTATGTTCGCCGCGACTTGCGTATTCAAAGTCAACGACGCGACGTTTACAATCTCGATTCCTCAATCGCTCGGCAAAGCGGACGTCGCACAATGCTGGCGATACTACCGCGCCATGCTGGCGGACGAACAATTCTCAAACCAACACGTGTACCGGGCACAATTCAAAGACGAACAATGGCACGTTAAAGAAAAGCCGGTCTCATTACAGTATGTCGACCTGTCGGACGTGATGGAGAAATGACAACACGTTTATTCGCGCTGCGCTCGAAATGCGCTATCGACGATCATGCGATTGAGGCGGCGTGAACGAGGGTTTGACGTCGACGTACTTCGCCAAGTTCATGGCCTTTTTGATTTCGGTCAGATACGTTTCTGGTAATCCAGCATTGACCGTGAGGTCCTTGACGGATGCTCCGCAATCACGAATTTGATCCGCGAACTTCACGCCAAACAGGTGTACCATCGTCACAGTCTCGCCGTCAGGGGCACCGTGATACATCTGACGCAGGATCGAAACCAATTCCATCGTGGTCAAATTGAATACTCCTTGTTTCAATTGCGCCTTCCGTTCGATCGCGTTAAGCCCGCGCCATCGCCGGCTCACGCTTACCAGCGCCAGCACTGCTGGGGGCCATGTGCTTGATCATCGCATCGGCGAACTCTGAGCATTGGAGCTTGGTCGAACCGAGCTTTACGCGACCATCGTATCAAGACCTCACGCGGACACGCAAGCCGGCCTGGCGCATTCACCAAGCTCAAACTGCCCATTGGCAGGCATCTCGGAAAGGCTGCGGCGTTGTCGTCGGCCACCGGTCTGGAAAACTGGTGCCTGTCCCGAGTTTCTCCCGGTTACGGAGTCCCGAATCGGCATCACCGAAGCCGTCACAGCGCGATGGAAGCCATCAATTGAACGGCGCCCGCGTGCGATGCTACGAACTGGCGCTCGCCGCGGGAATAAACAATGCGTCGGGCCGCCGAGGGCTTGCCGCCCTCTCGCGAGGGCACATTATCCGCATGGCCCCCAGTGTGAAATCACTGCAAGCAAATCAGCAACGTCAACCATGTTGTCGCCGCTGGTCGGCGCGACGTCTGCAGGACATTGCGCGCATGCGCCCCACCCTGTTATGACGTTGAGCATATCCTGCACATCAATCCGGGAATCTTCGTTGGTGTCGCTGTTGCAGGGCACGCGAATCCATACGACTTCCGTCACCGCCTGGTTGAATGCAATATCGTTCGAGGAATCGAGTTCAATGCCGCTGAAGTTCACCTCTTCCGCCGTGGATTGGATGGCGAGCTCAATCGGTCCAATGTGATCGATGGCGGGGGAAATGGTCAGGCCTGGGAGATCCGCCGGGCTGAGTTGCCAGGTGTTGGCCGTGACATGCGTTCCCGCCGAGAGCGTAAATCCGCCGGGCACATTGCTGACGAGGATGGCGGCGATTTCTTCCGAACCATCGGTGTCGGTGACGAAGGTGTTGATGTCAAGCGGCGCGGGCAGTCCCTCATCGACGCTGCCGCCGGCGACCGAAAGCGCGGGGACGTCAGCCGCGGCGTCAACGACGACGAAAAACGTGGTGGATGCCTGCGAAGTCAGACCGCTGGCGGTGTCGTTGTTCTCGGCCAGGTAGGCCAGGTTGTTGCTGTCTGCATCGCTGTTGGCGGGAGGTCCAAGTGATGGCCCGCCAAGGAAATTGGTCGTGCCGGGCGGCAGCGTGAGCGTCCAAACGCCGGTTTTCGCGTTGTAGTCTCCGTCATAGGGCAAAACCGACCAGTCGGCCGGAATGCCGCTGATCGACACGGTCATTTGAACGCCGGGGCCGGCGTTGCTGGTCGCATCAAGATGCACATCGACCCAGCCGTCTTCAGCGACCACGTGAGTGAGGACCATGACGGTAGGCGCCGGCGGAGGCGTTCGGCCCCCCGCGCCCCCGGAGCCTGCATGCAGCGATGTATCCGACATGAGCACGACACTCAGCGCGAGCGCGGCCGCCAAGCCGCGCGGCGTGATGCTCCGCAGAACCAGGTACATGGGCATTTTCCGACTCCTTTTGGCCACGCTTCTTGATGCTATTATGGCCCGCACCTGTTCGGCGCACAAGCATCAAAATGCCATTTTTCCGCCTCAGAACAGAGTTCGTGGGGCGATGACACCGATCATTTCCAGGCGCGGCGATGTGCGACTCGTGCGCGAGCGACGCGCGGCGTTGACCACGATGCTCTTGGACGACCTTTCGCTGATCATCGCTCCAGCGTTCGTCCACGTTGGGTCGTCGTACTCGATTTCATCACGTGAGGACGTTGATCATCATGCCCTTGCCGTGGCGAGTTCTTTCTTCCCCGCGCCAGAGGGCCCCCGCGACTCGCCGCGCGTGTGCGCTATTGATTACGCCATCGCCATCGCGGGCTTGCCCGCGCCTGATGCGGTCTTCATATGTTTGATGATCGCATCACCGAACTCTGAACACTTCAACTTCGTCGCGCCGTCCATCATGCGGTGAAAATCGTAGGTGACGGTCTTGGCGTTGATCGCGCCTTCGATGCCTTTGATGATGAGGTCCGCGGCTTCGGTCCAGCCCATGTAGCGCAGCATCATTTCGCCTGAGAGGATCACCGAGCCGGGATTGACCTGGTCGAGGTTGGCGTACTTGGGCGCGGTGCCGTGGGTGGCTTCGAAGATGGCGTGGCCGGTGACGTAGTTGATGTTGGCGCCGGGGGCGATGCCGATGCCGCCGACCTGGGCCGCCAGCGCATCGGAAAGGTAATCGCCGTTGAGGTTCATGGTGGCGATGACGTCGAAATCCTTGGCGCGGGTGAGGACCTGTTGCAGCGTGATATCTGCAATGGTGTCCTTGATCATGAGTTTCTTCTTCCACTTGCCTTCGCCGTGGGTTCCCCACAACTTCATCGCGGCTTCGACTTCATCGATGACAGCCTTCTTCTGCGGCGGAGTCATCATGTCGTAACCCGGATCGATCATCTTGGCGTTGTCTTCAGCGGAAAGGTTGGGATTGGATTCGCGGTTGCCGAGAATCCAACTCTCGCGCTCGGTGATGACATCATCGCGGAAGAACCGGGTGGCGACTTCGTAGCCCCATTCGCGGAACGCGCCTTCGGTGAACTTCATGATGTTGCCCTTGTGCACCAGCGTGACGCTGCGGCGCTTGAACTTGAGGGCATACGAAATGGCGGAGTGAATCAGACGCTCGGTGCCGTGGTAGGAGATGGGCTTGAAGCCGATGCCGACTTTGATGACCGGATCGCGATGAGGCATGCCGATGGCAGCGAGTTGGGCATCCCACTGCGCGACTTTGTCTTTGGTGCCGAAGCGAATCTTGTTGAATTCCTTGGGGAAATTCTGGGCGAGGAAGTCGAGGACCTTTTGGGATTCGTCGCTGCCTGCTGCGTATTCGATGCCCGCGTAGATGTCTTCGGTGTTCTCGCGGAAGATGACCATGTCCACATCTTCGGGCTTCTTCACGGGCGAAGGCACGCCCTTGAAGTATTTCACAGGGCGCAGGCAGACGTAGAGGTCGAGCATCTGTCGAAGCGCGACGTTGAGCGAGCGGATGCCGCCGCCGATTGGAGTTGTGAGCGGGCCTTTGATGCCGACGAGATATTTCTTGAAGGCGTCGAGCGTTTCATCGGGCAGCCAGTTGCCGGTTTTGTTGAAGGCCTTTTCGCCTGCGAGGACTTCTTTCCAGGTGATCCTGCGCTTGCCGCCGTAGGCGATCTGCACAGCCGCATCGAACACACGGACGGAGGCGCGCCAGATGTCGGGGCCGGTGCCATCGCCTTCGATGAAGGGAAGGATCGGCTGATCGGGCACGTTGAGGCCCTTGGGAGTCATCGTGATGGCTTGAGGGGCGGCAGCGGACATGGTCAGGAAATCCTCCTTGGACAGGTGATTTGAGAGGGAGAGTATAGCGAATCGCGCGGCAAGAGCCGAATCGCTCCGCGATCCTGGCGGGGTGGTGAAACCGTGAGCAGAGGGTGTGCGCCCCAGCCCAGCAGCGGCTCGGCCATTGATCAGATTCACTCACTGGTCAACGCTGATGCGCGACTTCACGACTTCGATTGCCTTGTCGAGAAACTCATCCAAGAACAACGATGCGAGGAAATTGTGATTCGCTGCGCGCATTGCCGAGATATCGCGCATTGCGCAGATATATGGTTGCGCGCCAAGCCAGTTGCACAGCCATTGCGAAGGCTCGGCTTGAAATCAGCCCTCCGAATTCGCAGTGGCCGGGTGCGGCACAGACAACGGGTCAGCGTTCTGGCTGCGCACTGCATCTTGGTCGCCCGCCGTGGGCGCGGCGGGAACGGGCGCGCCTTCCAGCACATCGCGCACCTCTGCGAAATACCGGTCGGCTTCGCGCCACGCGTGCGAGGGCACGCCGACGCCGCGGCTTTGGAACTTCACCGTCGGCGGATCGCGCTCTTCGAGTTCGACGTTGAGTTTCCATTCCCGCTCCTGGAACTGCGGGTGCGATGCGGGCCGATACAGGATGCGCTCGGTGCGGCGGAAGATTTCCATGCGATTGGTTCCCGGATCGACCCACACCCTGTTCTCGCGCACGGTCCAGCGGTCGGCCGGGTCGCCGGTGGAGTAATCAGGCGTGCGGGCCACGGCGAGCATGGCGGTCCAGACTTCGTCGACGTCGTGGCCTTCAAAGGTCTGCCGCTGGGTGGTGCAGCCGGAAAGGCAAACGACGGATGCGCAGAGGAGAAGAATTCGATTGAGCATGGCAACAGATTATCCGCGACGGATGGAAAAGTCGCGGAACTCGCCGGTGGCCGGCGCGGCCTGGACACTGGTGTCGCTGATGTAGCCGTGCATGGCGTGCTGCACAGCGGAAACAAAGCGGTCGAGTTCCGCCGGTTCGCCTTCAACCACGCAGAGGACCGAACCATCGGCCTCGTTTCGCACCCAGCCGGTGACGGCGTGGCGGCGCGCGATGGACTCGGCGGTATAGCGAAATCCCACGCCTTGGACGGTTCCGGTGAAGGTGATGGTGCGGCGGTACATGGGTCAAACCCGCGACCGAAAGTAGCCCCTGTCCTGAGTCAACTCGATCAATATCGATCAATCAGCCCAACTGGGCCATGACCTTCTCGTCAATGTCCGCGCTGCTGTACACCTTCTGCACGTCGTCGTGATCTTCCAGCGCATCGATGATCTTCATGACCTTGGGCGCAAGCGTGGAGTCCGCCTGCACGGTGTTCAACGGCAGCATTGTGACTTCCGCGCTGGCGGGCTCGATGCCGGCGGCGGTGAGCGCGTCCTTCACCTTGAGAAAATCCGCAGGCTCGGTGGTCACCTGCCAGGCTCCATCCGAGAGCGTGACGTCTTCAGCGCCGGCCTCCAGCGCGAGTTCCATCAATGTGTCTTCGCTGACTTTCGCGCTTTCGATGTAAATGACGCCCTTGGATGAAAAACTGAATGCCACCGCGCCGGGCTTGGCCATGTTGCCGCCGTGCTTGTCGATGAGCAGACGAATTTCCGAGGCGGTACGGTTGAGATTGTCGGTGAGACAATCGATGATGAGCGCGACGCCGCCGGGGCCGTAGGCTTCGTAGCGAATCGATTCATAGCGTGCGCCTTCGGTTTCGCCCGTGCCTTTCTTGACCGCCTTTTCGATCGTGTCCTTGGGCATGTTGGCGGCCTTGGCGTCGTCGATGGCGTAGCGCAGGGTGGTGTTGAATTTGGGGTCTCCCCCGCCGTTGCGGGCCGCGACGATGATGGCGCGGCTGCACTTTGACCACACCTTGCCGCGCTTGGCGTCGTTGGCGGCTTTCTTGTGCTTGATGTTCTTCCACGCGCTGTGACCGGCCATGAAACACGTTCCTCAATCGACTGTGGGCAACGTCAGAATTATTTGTGAAGGTCCGCCTCGAACATCGGAGCGATGGCGGGTTGCCCGCCCGCCTCCACCGACGCCAACTTTCCGCGCACGCGCTTGAGAATCGGACCGTACTCGCGATCATACATCGTGCGTGGATCAAGGACGAGCAGCCCCCAGCCGCGCGTCTGCACCACCTGCAGATTCTGAATGAACGACTGGCGGAAATTGCTCTCCTCCAGCATTTGGATGACGCGCCTCCACGCCGTGATTGACTCCTGCGTCTGGCCCATGCGCCACTGCACATCACCCAAGTGATCCAACACCTCTGGGCTTGGCTCGGGGCTGCGACGGATGGCATCCTTGATGAACGTGAGCGCGCCCGGCACCGACGGCTTGCCGTCTACGGGCTCCTCGGGGCTGTCGGCAAACTTGCCCTGCTTGTAACGCAGCCAGCCGATGCTGTCGAGAATGTTGGGCTCATTGGGCTCGCGGGCATGAGCCTGTTCAATCAAGCGGACGGTTTCCTCGTCGCCTTCGCCGGCCTCGAGCATTGCGTAGCCCAGGTTGTTCATAGCCATGGCGTGGCTGGAATCCAGCCGCAGGGTTTCGCGCAGCAGCAAATCCGCGCCCCGTCGGCTGCCCACCAG
>CAMPIL010000199.1 GCA_946886375.1 uncultured Phycisphaerales bacterium | reverse complement strand
AGCCTCGTCGATGTTGTAGTCACCGCGCTCGACCCGAAGCAGGTGCGCCTCGAGCAGCACGTCGGCGTGCGTGTGGCCGTGCGGCGGCTCGAACCGATACGACGCCAGCTCGATCAGCAACCCGAGCGGATCCTCGAAGTAGATCGAGTCCATGAAGCCGCGGTCCTTGACGCCGCTGTGCCGGATCTCGCGCTCCTCGAGCCGCTCGACGGCCTGGTGGAACGTTGCCTGCGAGACGGCGAATGCGAGGTGGTGCACACACCCGGGCTCGATCGGGGTGCGGTCCGGATCGGGCACGCGCGCGGCTTCGGTGAACTCGATGGCATGGAGTGGCGAGGCGATCGCGAGGGCCATGGAGAGCGGCAACGCGACGATGCCGACGACAATGCCCGCGAGAAGATCGCTGCGGAGGTTTCGTGTGCCGTAGCCTTCGCTGAACGCCTGTCTCAGTGCGTAGGCAGGACGCGTGCCGAGTCCCGGCAGGATCGCCACCACCGCTTCAATCCGTCGCCGCATATTCGATCGACCTTCCTTGAGAGTGCCAAGCGCCATCAGGATATCGTCGTTTGCAGTCAAATTGAATGAACGCGGCCCGGCGGCACGCAGCGACCTTGTCGGCGGCATGCACTTGGAAGCGTGCCCGAATTCCCCGCTGACTGGGTCGAAGAGCCGAATGCAACGCGGTCTTTGGTGTCCTACGATCGCATACAAACAGGAGCCTGATCGTTGATTCACCCAATTTCCGCCCCCACTGTTTCAACACGGCCCAGAACGCTTGCGCAATTGCGCGAGTCCGGCTGGAAGTCGCGCTCTGTCAAGCAGGAGATTTACGACAACTTCACGGCGGCGCTTTCGCGAGGCGATGAACTGTTCCCGGGCATCGTTGGCTACGACGACACGGTGATTCCCGACATCATCAACGCGATTCTCGCCCGGCACGACATGCTTTTTCTCGGCGAAAAGGGCCAGGCCAAGAGCAGGCTCATGCGCATGCTGGGCAATTACCTGGATGAGTTCACGCCGTACCTGGACATTCCCGATTGCCCGGTGCATGAGGATCCATTCCAACCGATCACCAAGTGGGGCAAGGAAGTGATTGCCTCGCTGCCTGAGGAGAAGGTCTGCATCGGCTGGTGGCCGCGCGAGCAGCGCTACGCCGAGCGATTGTCGCCGGGCACGAAGTTTGCCGACATCATCGGAGAGATCGATCCCGCGAAACTCGCCGGCGGGGCGAGCATGTCGACCGAAGAGGCACTGCACTTTGGGTTGATCCCGCGCATGCACCGCGCCATCTTCGCCATGAACGAACTGCCGGACCTGGATGATCTGGTCCAGGTCGGATTGTTCAACATTCTGGAAGAGCGCGATGTGCAGATTCGCGGCTATCCCATTTCATTCGACATCGACGTGTTAATTCTATTCAGCGCGAATCCCACGACGTACAACCGCTCGGGCAAGGTGATTCCGCAGTTGAAGGACCGCATCGGTTCGACGATCCAGACGCACTACCCGCGCACGCGCGAACTGGGCATCACCATCATGAAGCAGGAAGCGGACGCTCACGCGACGCTCAACGGCGAATGGCCGGTGCTGGTGCCGCCATTCATGGAAGAGATCATCGAGCAGATGTCGATCGCGGCGCGCAAGAGCAAGTACATCGATCATCAATCAGGCGTCAGCGCGAGGTTCAGCATTGCGAACTACCGCACGATGGTGGCTTCGGCGCGCCAGCGCGCGATTCGTCTGGGCGAAAGGCCCGCCGTGCCGCGCGTCAGCGATCTTGGGCATTTGTATTCATCCTGCGTCGGCAAACTCGAATTGGACATGATGGGCAGCCACCAGATGAGCGAGCGGCAGGTGATCGACGCGATTTTGGCCGAGGCGATCAAGACGGTGTTCAACGAGTACGTCGACGAGCACGGGCTTGGCGAAATTGCCGACATCTTCGCCAAGGGCGTGAAGATTGAAGTGGGCGACATGCTGCCCAGCGGCGCGTACGCCGAGCGGTTGAAGCGCGTTCCGCCAGCGTGGGACAAGGCATTTGAAGTGAACGCCGCGGACAGCGCGGCGGTGCGCGCCAGTTGCGTGGAGTTCGTGCTCGCGGGGCTGTACGCCGGCGACAAGATTTCCCGCTCGCAGCATCACGGGCGGATCACGTATGAGATCTCATGAGAATTCGGCACGTGGCGTCCGCCGCCTTCGCATCGGCCGGAAGCATCGCGGCCGCTCATCATTGCGGTTCATCGGAGTGGTCGGCGTCACGAGCCGGATCGCTGATCGACCCGAATGCATAGCATGAATCATGACTGGCTTGGGCCCGAATCGAAAGCCACTCGGCGGCGTCATCCACACCTATCAGGGCTATGACCCCAAGAACTTTCCGCCGCCCACCGCGCCGCCCCCGGACATGGTCAGCGGCGCGTTTGAGCACATGCTGACCTTCGGCTCGATGCGGCAACTGACCGAAGAAGAACTCGCACGCGCGGTGCACCTGGACCCCTCGCAGATCAAGGGCCTTGGTCCGAGCATCGATGCGTTGATCGCCATGCTGGAAGAGCGCAAACGCAAGATTCTTTCAACCTACGAAACCGACCAGGCGCAAGGCGCAGCGAGCAAGGGCTATTACGGTCAGGCCGGGCAGATGCACCCGCCGGATCGGCTGGCCAAGAGTTTCGCCAAGGAAGTCGCCGCTGAGCAGATTCGCGATCTGGAGGCAATCTGGTACCGCGCGGGCAACGAACAATCGCTGTTTGCCCGGCAGATGCTCAAACTCATCGAGCGGCTGGGCGAGAAATACCAGGTCGATGAACTCGCCGCCAAGTACGAATTCACCGGCTCAACTCCCATGACCGTGCCCGAGGCGCTGGAGATCAAGGCCGAACTGGAAATGATCGACCGCCTGCTCGAGCAATTGCGCGAGGCGGCGAAATCCGCCCAGATCGGCGTCATCGACATGGAAGCCCTCGCCGAGTTCGCGCAGCCCGGCGACATCGAGCAACTCAGCGCGCTGCAGCAGCAGATTCAGGACTACATGCGCGAAGTGGCCCAGCAGCAGGGCCTGGAGCACACGCCCGAAGGCTACCGGCTTACCCCCCAGGCCTTTCGATTGTTCCAAGGCAAACTGCTCGAGGAAATCTTCAGCGAACTGGATGCCGCACGCCACGGCCGGCATGCGGGCCCGATCCTTGGCGAAGGCGCGGTCGAATTGCAGCGCACCAAGTCCTACGAGTTCGGCGATTCGGTCACGCACATGGATATTCCACAATCCATGATCAACGCGATGATTCGGGAACGCTCAGGTGATTCACCGGATCCAGACGATCGGGCTCGCTCACAGCGCGGCGTGCGCATGAAGCCTGAAGACATTGAAATCCATCACACGCGCAACACTCCCAAATGCGCCACCGCAGTCATCATGGACATGTCCGGCTCCATGCGCTACGCGGGGCAATATGTGAACTGCAAGCGAATGGGGCTTGCGCTCGATGGCCTGATCCGGCGCGAATACCCCGGCGATTTCCTCCAGTTCATCGAGATGTACACCTTCGCCAAGCCGCGGCACATTTCAGAACTGCCCGCGCTGATGCCCAAGCCGGTGACGGTGTACAACCCGATCGTGCGGCTGAAGGCAGACATGAGCGATCCGCGCATGAGCGAGTTCGACATTCCGCCGCACTTCACCAACATTCAGCGCTCGCTGCATCTGGCCCGGCAGTTTCTGCTGCCCCAGGACACGCCCAACCGGCAGATCATTCTGATCACCGACGGCCTGCCCACCGCGCACTTCGAGGGCGAGCAGTTGTTCCTGATGTACCCGCCCGACGCCCGCACGGAGGAAGCCACCATGCGCGAAGCGATGACCTGCGCGCGCGAAGGCATCACCATCAACATCTTTCTGCTGCCGAATTGGGGGCAATCGCACGAGGACGTGCAGTTCGCGCAGCGGATGGTGGAAACGACCAAGGGCCGCGTGTTCTTCACTGGCGGGCGCGACCTGGACCGCTTTGTCGTGTGGGATTACGTCAAGCAGCGGCGCAAGATCATCGCGTGAGGCGAATCTGTTCGCCCCAGCACCAGCGCGGATTTTCGTTCACACCATGCGCGGGCGACTGATGCGCGTCGCAAGGTCTTCCAGCGGCAATTCGTCAATCAGGCGATCCAGCGCGGCGTCGATGTGCCGATCGGCGTCGTAACTGCCGTCGGCCAGCGCGGCCTTGATCTGTGCCACCCGCTCTTGCCGCGCCTGAGGCAGTTCCTGCATTTTCGACATCCACTGGGCGCGCTCGGAGATTTCAACCTCATCGCGAACCACATCGGCGCGCGATTCGACTTGGGCAGCCGAGCGAAGTCGCAGGCATTCAATCAGGTTGGCGGGGGGCAGGTTCCAGACAGGCGCGATCTTCATGGGTGACACTCCTTGTCCACTTTGCACATCCTGTGCGGGCGTCGTTCACTTTCGAATGCATAGTCAGCCATATTTCCGGGCATGCCGCCATCGGCAACGTGCCCTATTCACTCGCTGCAATAGCCGCTGTCGCTTCCCAATCCAGGTGGTCAAGGAACAGCCGCCTGAGACTGCAATCCTCAGGCCGCTCCGCCCTAGAGTACTTTGCTGTTCTTGTGAATCGTGCAGTCGATCATGCGCACGGTGCTTGCGCCGGTGCTGAGCAGTCCGCCGCCGCGACCGACAAAGTTTGCCGCGCCTGCGTTGAATTCGATGGTGCAGCGTGTCAACACGGGCGATGCGGCGTTGACGTACACGCCTGCGCCGCCGCTGGAGGCATTGGCCGAACTGCCTGCAAAGTTGTTGGCGATCCTGCACTGGTGCAGTCGAGGGGCAGCGCCGTTGGTGATGCGCACCCCGCCGCCGGAGTCCTGCCCCGCCCCATCGTTGGCGAAGCCGCCGGTGATGGTGAGGTACTCGATCAGCGTGCCGGAGTTGGTTGCGCCGGAGTGAGACAATTTCAGCACGGTGTACGAGTTGTCGGTGGCGATGCCAGTGTTATTGATGTTCCCGCTCAGGATCGTAAGCGCGGGATTGCCGGAGTGGGTCCACGGTGTGCCGACGATCCAGCCACCCTTGAGACTGACGTTTTTTGTGCCAATGACGAAGGAGATTGTCCGATCTGTTCCGGTCGTGGGTTTGTATGTGCCCTGTGCGATAAGGATGTGGTCCAAGTCGTTCAGACTTGGGTTCGTGAGTGCGGATTCAAGGTTGTTGAATGGCGAAGTATCTGATCCCGAGCCGTTCGTGCCGGCCGAGCCGTCAACGTACCAGTCGGTCGCCAGAGCGAATGCGGAAATCCAGAGCGCAGCGACGAAGGCAATGGTCAGAGAACCACGCCTGAACATTGAAACGAGCGATTTGATGAAATGCTTCATGATGTCCCTTTCCTGTGAATAGTGCAAAGTGATAGCGCACACGCATGTGTGCGTGTACTCTTTGCAGTTTCTTGAGAATGAAAACTGAATCCACCCTTGTGGCCAGACTCGCCCCAAGGACACTCCAACGCGAACCTTACCTGGCGATTAATTTGCTATCGCAAACACACCTCCCTTCATGACTGTTGGCCCCAATGCTGAATGACCAACAGCAAATCGAGATGATTGACTCTGCCATCCCCATTCAAATCCGCAGCGCACCAATCGCCTGCATTACACGGACCCCATGCGTCGATGATTGAGAGCAAGTCGGAGACGCCAATTCGGCAATCGCAATTCAAATCACTGGCTGGAGCGGCGATTGGGCTAAGCAATACGCCGACTCGGGCTGTGCCGAGCCGGCCCGTGATTGCAATTTGACCTACGGAATTGATGGCGGAGAGGCTGGTCAGCGAAAGATTTGCATTGGGTTGCATTTGTTGCAATGGGCGCATGAACCCATTTCCGAACCAAAATGCGGTGTTGAATCCTCCGGGGGGGTCTGTGTCAGAGCAATATCCGACTGTCACGGAGTCGTTCGCGGCAATTCCATATGAACTGGCGAAACCTGGAAGAACCCCCAGATTGAAAAGGTGGCCAGACCTGAACCGAAACGCTCGCGCCCAGTACCCCCAAGGCGCGTCTGGATCAGGAACAGTGGCGAAGCCGGCAACATCGCCATTCGGTGCGATCGCGCGAGGGAGTGATGAATAGCCCCCCGGAAAAAATCCCAAGGGAGTCAATCGCCCATCGGACCAGAGAAAACCTTGAGCACCGAATTGCCAAATCGCCAATCTGCCTTGATCGTCGATATCGTTGGCGACCCATTCTGAGCCGGGAGGTAACTCAATACTAGTAAAGGTTCCGTTGTGCCAGACATACACTTTGTATCCGCTTGGCGTGCTGTAGTAGCCAGTGATTTCGCTCTCATTGTTGATCGAAGTTGCGCGGACAGCAGTCCCGCCGGGCGGAAGGCCCAGATCGATCACTTGCCCATTGGCACGACGCAAGAAGGCGCGCCAAGGGTTTCCTGTACCGATTGGCAATTCAAGCGTTCCCACGATCTCGCCCAGGTCATTCATGTCCGCCGGGTCCATCGATCGATAGCCGGGAGGAATCGGCAGAATGGTCGTTGTCGGCCCGCCACTCCAGATGAACGTGTGGGTGACCGGTTCGCCGCAGGACACCCACTTGCCCGCGACGTGGCCGTGCACGTTCACCGCCACCGGGAAGCCCGGATCAGGCCCGAAGCCGCAGTCCATGTTCGGCCAGTAAGTGACCGTGTACCGGCACGGGGGTTGTGCATGAGCAAGCGGAGGCAAGAGCAGATCGATAAGAAATGCGAGAAGTACGATGTATTCAAGTCGGTTTGTTGTCATGCGAGCCTCCTTTCATGTCTGCTGAGCCCAGTGTTGAAGCACGATCAGCAAGTCCA